>NZ_JBFUIJ010000004.1:0-293728 GCF_056401935.1 Mucilaginibacter sp. P4_D1 | reverse complement strand
CTTTAGATGATTTGACCCGCAGTGATGCCGCCCGCGATTTTGGCGGCAAAGCCAATGTGCCTACCAAAGCCATTACCATGGGTATTGGTACCATTTTTAAAGCAAGAGAGATCATCCTGATGGCCTGGAGCGCCAAAAAAGCACCTATTGTTAAAAAAGCTGTTGAAGGTGAAATATCAGGCGAAGTACCGGCCACCTACCTGCAATTATCAGATCATGTTGAATTTGTGCTGGATGAAGCAGCCGCATCAGAATTAACCCGCTTTGATACCCCATGGCTGGTAAAAGATTGTTCATGGGATGATAACACACTGAAAAAGAAAGCCGTGATCTGGCTGGCTGACACCATTGGCAAACCGGTATTAAAACTTACCGAAGAAGATTACAACAACCACGGTATGGCGCAACTTGCGGTAGAGCAGGGCCCGGTATACAACATCAATATTGATATTTTTAACCAGATACAGCATACCATTACCGGCTGGCCGGGTGGCAAACCTAATGCTGATGACTCACAACGGCCAGAAAGAGCTTTGCCTGCAAAAAAACGCTCGGTTATCTTCTCCCCGCACCCGGATGATGATGTGATCTCGATGGGTGGTACCTTCATCCGCCTGGTTGACCAGGGACATGATGTGCATGTGGCCTACCAAACATCGGGCAATACCGCCGTCTGGGACGATGATGTGCTGCGCTACATGGAATTTGCTATCGATTTTACCAACAGCATTGGCGAGGACGGCGGCCATCTGACGAAATTATACGAAGAAATGCGCGCTTTCTTCCCGCAAAAACAACCCAACCAGATTGATACCCGCGAAATCAGAAATGTAAAAGGTTTCATCCGTAAAACAGAGGCGATCTCGGGAGCCCGTTATGCAGGTTTGCCCGATGACCATATCCACTTTATGGCCTTGCCCTTTTACGAAACAGGCAAAACCAAAAAGAACACCGTTGGCGAAGAAGATATTCAGCTGACCATCGACCTGTTACAAAAAATAAAGCCACACCAGATTTTCGCTGCCGGCGATTTTGCCGACCCTAACGGAACCCACCTGGTTTGCTTCAACATTATCCTTGCAGCACTCGACCGGTTGAAAGCCACAGAAGAATGGGTTAAAGATTGCTGGCTGTGGATGTACCGCGGCGCATGGCACGAGTTTGAAACTTATGAAATTGAAATGGCTGTGCCACTTTCACCACAGGAAGTTATCCGCAAGCGCAACGCTATCTTTAAACACCAATCACAAAAAGACAGGCCGGTTTTCCCTGGTGATGATGCAAGGGAATTCTGGGTTAGGGCTGAGGATCGGACGAGAGATACTGCTAAAAAATACGATAGACTTGGCTTGGCAGAATATGAAGCCATGGAAGGATTTAAGCGTTATAAGTTTTAAGAGGTTGTACGTTTTACGTGGTACGTTATACGTCAGATCACAACAAGGTAATTCTATCGCCTACTTATTCTGGTTCTATTTATGCAGAAATTTAAGGACTTAATTCTATGGAAAGAAGCTCATCAACTTACCGTTAAAGTTTATGAGGTATCCAAAAAATTCCCAAAGGAAGAGCTATTTGGTGTTACGTCCCAATTAAGGCGGGCGGCAACATCAATCTCTTGCAATATAGCAGAAGGTTGCGGTAGATATACCTCGAAAGACTTTGCAAGTCTCCTTCAATTTCGCTCGGCTCAACTAATGAAACTGATTATCTAACAATATTGGCGAAAGATCTAAACTATCTTTCCGAAGGAGATTTCGTCATATTACAGGAGAAAATCAATAAGGTAAGAGCAATGAATATTAACTTACTCGAAAAAGTAAGGAACAAAAACGTATAACTTAAAACGTCCAACGTATAACCTAATGACCCAACAGGAAAAAAACCCAAGACTCCTCTCCCTTGATGTAATGCGTGGGGCCACAATTGCCGCCATGATATTGGTTAACGACCCCGGCGATTGGGGGCATATTTATCCGCCGCTGGAACATTCCAAATGGAATGGATGTACGCCTACAGACCTGGTATTTCCATTTTTTTTGTTTATGGTTGGCGTATCGGTTACCTATGCTATGGAAAGCAGGAAAGCAACTGTTTCTCATGCTAAATTAATTCTTAAAGCACTACAACGCACCGCTATCTTAATTGCCATCCCCTGGATAACGCAATTGATATTTCATTGGGATCGAGGCTTTTCGCATTTAAGGTTTCCCGGCGTATTGCCACGTATAGCTTTGGTCTATTTTATTTGTACCATCATCTATCTAAAAACATCACAAAAAACACGCGACTGGATTTTTGCCAGCGCGTTGATTGGTTATTTTATCATCATGACATTTATCCCCGTGCCGGGTGTAGGCTATGCCAACCTGGAACCGGCCACTAACATGGGGGCCTGGATAGACAGGTTGGTTTTTACCACCAATCACCTCTGGAGTGAATCGCACACCTGGGACCCCGAAGGCTTATTGGGTACCTTACCTGCTGTGGCAACCGGGTTGTTCGGTATCAGGATTGGCAGTTGGTTGAAGCGAAAAGATGTAGACGATAATGTTAAGGTAAGCTGGATGTTTACCTATGGCGTTATAGCCTTTGTTGCGGGGCTGGTTTGGGATTTGTTTTTCCCCATTAATAAAGCCCTGTGGACAAGCTCTTTTGTGCTTTATACCGGCGGACTGGCCACCATTGCGCTTGCACTAAGCTACTGGCTTATTGATGTGCAGGGGCGCAAACGGTTTACTTATCCTTTCGTGGTTTTTGGAGCCAATGCCATTACGGCGTATGTGCTTTCGGGTTTTATTCCGCATTATATGAACATGATAAAAATTGGCGGATTATCTATTTATCAAACCTTTTTTGCGCCCCATTTCTCGCCCCTGAATGCCTCATTGGCAAGTGCCATATTTACAGTTATTATATTATGGCTGGTGATGTGGATATTGTATCTTCGAAAAATAATTATCAAAATATAGTAAATGAAATTTAAACCAACCCTTATCGCCTTAATGGGCATTTTGCTCTTCTGCATCACCAACTCAAAGGCACAAACCACCACTCCATCCTTCAGTGCATCGCAATTAAAAGCGGCCGAAAATTTTTTGATAGCCACCGGGATAAACAGCCAATTTGGAGGAATTGTTGATAACATGATAAATACATCAAGCGCCCAGGTTCCCGAAGCGCAACGAGGCGAATTTGTAAACGTAATGAAACGTTTTATGGTCAAATACTATTCGTGGGATGTATTAAAAACTGAATTTGCAAAAATATACGCCACAGAGTATACCGAAGATGAACTCAATCAGTTAACGGCCTTTTACAATTCGCCGCTTGGTAAAAAGTTAAGCGCGAAAACGCCAATTTTAATGCAAAAGGGCATGGCTTTAGGGCAAAAAACCGTAGCCGACCACAGGCCCGAGCTGGAGCAAATGATGCAAGACGCATTTGCGAAAAAAGAAGCACCAGCGACAAAGCAATAATTAAGGACCACAATTTTGTAACTAATAGTTTCGTTTAGCATCTTAGCATAAAATATTCCCTATAATAATATGAATTTAAATAAACAGCTTTCTGTAGCCGCTTTAGCTTTCCTTATAGCTTCAGGAAGTGCTTTTGCACAAGTTAAAAAAAAGCCGGCGCCATCGCCTAAAAGCAAACCGGTAGCATCGCAATTGCTTGCAAAAGCAGATGTATTGCCCATAGATAATAAGGTAATTATTGGCAAACTGCCTAATGGCCTAACTTATTACATCAGGCAAAATGTTGAACCTAAAAACAAAGCCGAACTTTACCTGGTAAACAAGGTAGGGTCTGTTTTAGAAACCGACGATCAGCAAGGCCTTGCCCACTTTACCGAGCACATGGCCTTTAACGGCACCCGCGATTTCCCTAAAAACCAAATGGTTGATTACCTGCAAAAATCAGGTGTGAAATTTGGCGCCGATTTAAATGCTTACACCTCATTTAACGAAACCGTTTACCAGCTGCCCATTCCCACCGATACGGCAGCTATTTTTAATAATGGCTTTAAAATATTGGCCAACTGGGCAGGCTACGTAAGCTTCGATCCTGCTGAAATTGATAAAGAACGCGGTGTTGTTTTAGAAGAGCAGCGGCTGCGCGGCAAAAACGCGCAGGAGCGTTTGCAACAGCAGATATTGCCTGTGTTGCTTAATAGCTCCCGCTACGCATTGCGTTTGCCTATAGGTAAGGAAGATATCCTTAAAAACTTTAAACCCGAGACAATAAAAAGCTTTTACCATGACTGGTACCGCCCCGATTTGCAGGCGGTAATTGCGGTGGGCGATTTTGACCCTAAACATGTTGAAGAGCTGATAAAGCAAAACTTCTCGGGCCTGCAAAACCCAACTGCCGAAAAACCACGCACAAAGTACACCGTACCTGCTACACCGGGTACTGCTGTTAAAATAGCTACAGATAAGGAATTCCCTTACACGCTGGCCGAAATCATTGTAAAACATCCTGGTACAACGGTTAAAAACACCGTTGACTATATGCAGAGTGTCAGGATCAGGTTGTTTAACCAGATGCTGAATGCCCGTTTAGGCGAATTGCTGCAAAAACCAAATCCACCGTTTTTATTTGGCCGCTCAAGCTATGGCGGCTTTTTGGGTGAACAGGATGCCTTTACTTCCATTGCCGTTGCCAAAACGCCTGCCGAGTTAGAAGGCGCCATTAAAGCCGTTGTTGCCGAAACAGAACGGGCCCGCAAGTTTGGCTTTACCCTTACCGAACTGGAGCGCGCCAAACAGGATGCGTTGGTGCAAATGGGTAATGCCTATAAAGAGCGTGATAAAACACGATCGGCAAATTTTGTACGTGAGTATCAGCAACACTTTTTAGAAGGCGAAGCAATCCCCGGTATTGAGTACGAATACAATTATTATGTAAACAATATTAACAAGATCACGGTAGATCAGATGAATGCTTTGGCCGGTAAATTTATTGGCGACCAAAACAGGGCCGTGATTGTTGAAGCCCCCGAAAAAGACAAGGCTACCTTACCAACCGAAGCCACATTACTGCAATGGATAAGTGCGGCAGGACAAGGTGTTACCGCCTATGTTGACAATGTATCATCAGAGCCTTTGTTGAATAAATTACCCGAGGGTACCAAAGTTGTGAATACCGTTGTCGATTCGTTAATTGGTACTACTACTATAACCCTTGGTAATGGGCTTAAAGTGGTATTAAAACCAACCGATTATAAAAACGACCAGATCCTGATTAATGGCTATGCCTTTGGTGGCTCGTCGTTAGCAAGCGATGATGATTTTACATCGGCTAATTTGGCTTCGTCTATCATTAGCAGCAGCGGTATCGCCCAGTTTAACCAGGGTATGCTCGATAAAAAAATGGCCGGGAAAAATGTGAGCATTACCCCTTACATCAGCGAGTTTGCCCAGGGTATTTCGGGTAACTCTTCGCCTGCAGATTTTGAAACGGCGTTGCAGTTAATTTACCTGTACTTTACCCAGCCACGTAAGGATAATGATATCTGGCAATCAACAATTACCCAAACAAAATCTGTACTGGCCAACAGGGGCCTCGATCCGCCGAGCGTGTTCCAGGATACGGTATCGGCCACGTTAAGCAACCACAATTTCAGGGGAATGGTTACCACGCCCGAAAGGCTGAGCAAAGCATCGTTGGATAAGGCCTACAGCTTTTATAAAGCCAGGTTTGCCGATGCAAGCAATTTTACCTTCACCCTGGTGGGTAATTTTGATGTGGAAACGGTAAAACCATACCTGGAGCATTACTTAGGAGGTTTGCCATCAACCAATAGTAAAGAAACCTACAAGAATTTGAACATTCAACCTCCGGCAGGCGAGGTCACCAAAATAGTTAACAAGGGTGAAGCCGAAAAAAGCAGTGTGCAACTGGTATTCAGCGGAGATTATGAGTATAACGATGCCAATAACATCCAAATGGATGCATTGGAGGAAGTATTGAATATTAAATTGATTGAACGCCTGCGCGAGCAGGAAAGCGGTGTTTACGCTCCTGGCGTAAGGGCGGGTTACCACAAAACGCCAAGCGGCAGGTATAGCATCACCGTTTATTTTGGATGTGCGCCAGCGAATGTCGACAAAATGATTGCCTCTACCCTGGATGAGATAGCCAAGCTTAAACAAAATGGCGCCCTACCAACCGATATCCAAAAATTTGTAGCCGAAGAAGCCCGCAGCACACGCGAGCAAATGAAAGAAAATGTTTTTTGGGCCGGATACCTGGCGTCATCGTCACAAAACGGCGAAAACCCGGATCAAATTTTGCAACACGTAGGTAACCTGGAACAGGTAACTGTACAAAGTACCAAAGATGCAGCCAATAAATACTTAAGCGGCAAAAACTTTATCAAATTGATTTTACTGCCCGAGAAGAAATAATTATTTCTTGCTGATAGTAAAAGCGCCCTGTTGGTTTACCCGGCAGGGCGCTTTTTGTTGGTCCCATCAATATGGTCTTTCGCTTAATGCATATTGATATAGGCAGAAGCCGCCTCATGTGCTTTGTGCACCACAACAGCCACACATTTTTTAGTAGCGTCGTCTACCTCGAAGGATATGCCCTTATCGGCATCAGTATAAACCTGTACATTGTGGCCGTTGGCTTTATACCTGGTAACAGGTTTTAGCGAATAATTTTTTTTAACAGCATCTAAAGTAGCACCAACACCCAAATGACCGGCAGTTTTAAACCACGGCGATGTTACCAGTATTTTTTGGACACGGCTGATAGATTCATCTTTGCCGCCCATGTTACGGTGCGAATAAATACTGGTGCGGTAGCCTTTGGTATCGTGTTTGGCAAACCATACCATTAATGAGCTGCCCATGGCAGCATCCGAGCTATCGGGCTTGCCTAATTGCATTAAGGCCAGCTCCAGGTCCTGGTCAATCAGGATATGGCCTACTCCTTTCCCCGGCAAAATAAGTCGGTCGGTGGCAACGGTACCCATAGTTGAGGTATCTGACGTTATCAGCTTATCGGCTGCAGAATCGTCGACGATAGATTTATCGGTTAGTGTAGTATCAGCCGCCCCGGTTTTGGCAGTATCGGCAGTTGATTGTTTTTGGGCTGGCTGGTTACAGGATAACAGGCCTGTTGCCAGTAATATGATCAGGCTATTTTTTATCATACTATAGCTAACAGGATTTATCACTAATTTGTTGGCGCGTATTTGTTGCATTGGCTAACTAAACGCAAATTCAATTGTTAAGCAAAGGATGATTACAAAGGGCCGGCAGGTTATACAGCACTGGTACAAGCAAAAAAACTGGCAGCAATTCGCCTTTCAGCAGGAAATGGAGGCGGCCTACCTGGGCGGCTACTCCGGCTTGCTTAACGCCCCTACTGGGAGCGGCAAAACCTTTGCTTTGTTTTTGCCCTTCCTGGTCGATTTTATTAACAAATACCCCGATACTTACACCACGCAAAAAAACAATGGCTTGCTGATGCTATGGATAACCCCATTGCGTGCGCTCACCAACGATATCCGCAAAGCCATGCAGGAAGCCTGCGACGAAATGGGCCTGCCCTGGCATATAGCTACCCGCACAGGCGATACATCGGCAGCAGAAAAAGCCGCGCTGAAACGGAAATTACCCGAGGTGCTGCTTACCACCCCCGAAAGCCTGCACCTGATGCTGGCCCAAAAAGACTACCCCAAATTGTTCAATAACCTGCAGGTTGTAGTTATTGACGAGTGGCACGAACTCCTGGGCACCAAACGCGGCGTACAGGTGGAGCTGGGGCTGTCTAAGTTGAAAGCCTTAAGTCCGAAGTCTGAAGTCTTTAGTCAGGTCCCCGAAAAAGACTCAGGACTTATGACTCAGAACTTAAGACTCAAAATCTGGGGCATCAGCGCAACCATAGGTAACCTGGAGCAGGCGGCCGAGGTTTTGCTGGGCAATAACTTCCCGGCAGATCAGATCAGGATGGTACGGGCCAACCTGGAGAAGAAACTGGATATCCAGTCCATCATCCCCGATAATGTGGAGAATTACTCATGGGCAGGCCATATTGGTTTAAAGCTGCTGCCGCAAGTGATGGAGATTGTGGCCAAAAGTAAAACCACGCTGATATTCACCAATACTCGGTCGCAATCCGAGATCTGGTACCATGCTATTTTAGATAATTACCCGGAATATGCCGGCATTATGGCCATGCACCACGGTTCGTTGGATAACGAGTTGCGCAACTGGGTAGAGCAGGCCCTGCATGCCGAGGCCCTGAAACTGGTGGTATGCACATCCAGCCTCGATCTTGGCGTCGATTTTCGGCCGGTTGATTGCGTAATACAGGTGGGCAGCCCCAAAGGCGTGGCCCGTTTTATGCAGCGCGCCGGGCGAAGCGGTCACCACCCGGGCGCGGTATCACGGGCGTATTTTGTACCCACACACTCGTTGGAATTGCTGGAAGGGGCCGCGCTTAAAGCCGCCATTAAACGCGGCATATTTGAAAGCCGCGACCCTATGCTGCTTACCATGGATGTGCTGATCCAATACATGGTTACATTGGCCGTATCCGACGGTTTTAGGGCCGATGAGCTATTTAACGAGGTAAAGGGTACCTACGCCTTTGCCGACCTTAGCCGCAACGAATTTGGCCAGCTGCTGGAGTTTATAACCACCGGCGGCAAAACACTGGCGCAATACGATGAATTTTTAAAGGTAGAAATAGAGAACGGCCTGTACAAAGTAAACAGCCGCCGGGTGGCCATGCGGCACCGCCTGAGTATAGGCACCATCACCAGCGAGCTGAGCATCCGGGTAAAATGGTTAAGCGGCGGCAGCCTGGGCACCATCGAAGAATCCTTCGTATCCAAGCTTAAGCCAGGCAATACCTTCTGGTTTGCAGGCCGTAGCCTGGAGTTTATCCGGGTAAAGGAAATGACGGCCTTTGTCAAAAAATCAAACTCCACCAAGGGTTTAATACCCAGCTGGAATGGCGGGCGAATGCCCTTGTCGTCACAACTGGCTGCCGTGTTCAGGGATAAGCTGGACGAGGTGGCGCATGGCATCGAAAAAGATGTTGAAGTCATCGCCCTCAAGCCCTTGTTTAAATTGCAGCAGGAGTTATCGCACCTGCCCCAGAGCCACGAGTTTTTGATCGAGTCGTTTAAATCCCGCGAAGGGCACCACCTGTTATTTTATCCTTTTGAAGGGCGGCTGGTACACGAGGGGATGGCATCATTGCTGGCCTTCAGGATCAGTAAGATCAGGAATGCCAGCTTCAGCATCGCCATGAACGATTATGGCTTCGAACTGCTTACCGACGAGGACGTACCCATTGAGGACGTGCTGGAAGATGCCAGCTTTTTTTCGATAGATAACCTCATTGATGATATCCAGCATAGCCTGAATGCCAACGAAATGGCCCGCAGGCGGTTCAGGGACATAGCCCACATTGGCGGGCTGGTATTTACCGGCTATCCCGGTCAGCAGGTGAAGAATAAGCATTTGCAGGCATCAACCTCCTTATTGTTCGAGGTGTTTACCGAGTATGAGCCGGATAACCTGCTGGTGCGCCAGGCTTATAACGAGGCGCTGGCCTTCCAGCTGGAGGAGTTTAGGCTGCGGGCGGCATTGCAGCGGATAGCCACCCAAACCATCATCCTGAAAACCATTGAACGGCCTACGCCATTTGCCTTCCCGATAATGGTTGACAGCCTGGGCCGGGAAAAACTGACTACCGAAACCATGGAAGAACGTATTGCCAAAATGGCCCGCCGCTACGGTGCCGAAGGCGTTGGCGAAGTTGATGAAACCCGCAAAAACCGCAAGCCCGGCATCACCCGGAAGAAGGGATTTTAAGTGCCCTTAAAAACTGCACTTTACGAGTATCCACCTGTAGTTAATTAACATGCCATGTAAATAAAAACTGTTCAGCAGCGCTGGATATCATCGCATATTTTTTATATTTATAAGCAGTAAATCACCTCAAAAACCTATCGCCATGGCCTCAAAAATCAGCTTCAATACCGATAAAATACCACGTTTAAATACGTTTATTCCACAGGCCGTAATAGCAGGAGGTTTAATATACGTTTCGGGCATGGCGGGGCTTAATCCCGAGACCGGTAAACTTATCGACGATACTTTTGAAGGGCAGGCCCGGCAGGCTTTTACTAACATCCAAACCATACTGCAGGAAGCCGGCAGCAATATGGATAACATTGTAAAAACCACCATCTGGATGGTTAGCGGCCAGGACCCAACCTTTGCAGCTATCAATAAAGTTTATGCCGAATTCTTCCCCGAAAACCCGCCGGCACGCAGCGCCCCGCAGGTAATGCCTTTTCCGGGTGGTATCCTGGTTTCGGTGGAGTGCGTGGCGCTGGCGTAAGGTGAATTGCGGCACATCACGCTATAGTTTTCAGTGCAAATGTTTGGGTTATTTAATGAAAATAAAAAAAATAACCCAAAGGAGCACATGATATTTATACTTAAATTTTTTATAAGGAGGTTGAAAAATGCTTAATGTATTATTCGTAATAACAAACGAATATCTGCAATTATTTTTTATGATATTGACAATAATAGTTGTCGCCGTTTTGGCTTATACTTTATTGTTAATTATCCGGGCATTAAAAAAATATTTGAGGGAAGAACGGTAGGTGGCGTTTTCCTGTACCCTTGGGTTTCTGCAATGCTATTAAGTTAAAGATTTTATCCCCCGGAGGGGGAAAAGCTTTGTAGCAAAAAAGAAAAATGTAGCACCGTGCCAGAGGTACGGAACTTTAGGCATCGTTCTAAAAAAGCTTACAGATTTTAGAGTTATCCTGTGATCAATTTACGGGTGGCGTACCTCTGGCACGCAAAAACGTTAATTCGTGTGTGCTACAAAGCTTGTACTCCTCTGGAGCACCTTTGCGCGAGACCCAAAATTTAATAGTATTGGAGAGAAGGTAAATTGAGCGGCTAAACAACGACTGGCTGCCCTGCTGTGGACAAGCAAAGCTAAGGATTAAACGGGGCAATGCCTGCGGCCCGGGCTCTCCGCTCATACGCGCACATAGCCTTAGGCGCAGGCCGGTACCCGCTTCTATCCCTATTGCAGAATTTTGTTTAAAAAGAGCCCTGCCGGAAACGGTGAACAACTGAAATAATATTAACAACTACCTATATATAACGTTGGAAAATAAAGCTATTCTATTCGTCATCGTGCTATCCCTGCTTTTGCCGGGCTTTCATGTTTTGGCTGCAAAAAGCTTGGAGCGCATTTTAGGCATTACACAAACCCATACCTCCCGTAAGCCCAAACAAAAACCACAACCGCGACTTGAAGATGACCCCACGCCAACGCTAAAAAGCATTTTGCACGATGAGCTCAAAAGCTACCATGAAGTTACTAAGGTGGATACCCTGTTTTTATTGAAACGGGGCGATACCCTAAAGGTTAAATTAAGGCACTATTGTACTTACGATGGTAAAATAAACCTGCCGCCCAGGTACTTACGCATGTATGGCCTCAAAAAGTTTAAAGTGCATAACTTTATAACCGCATTGCAGGTAAAGCGGAACGGCAGGCTGATATTTAAAGGGTTTATCAAAAAGGATGATTTTTTAAGCTTACTGGATGATAGCTTAAAAAAGTATGGCGTATTGTTATCCCCAAACATCGAATTTGACCAGGACGGCCTTAATATACAGTACAGCATATCGATACCGTTAACTGATGTTGGCAGGGGTTTTACCTTGACAATTAACAAACTGGGTAATAAGACGGAGAAGGCAGATTGAGCTGATAATTCAGCCTTGGGCCGCCCTGTTGTGGGCTGAGTGGCGAACATTAGCTGAGGATCAAAAAATAATAAGATGGAAGATATCGCGGATATATATGTAGCTATTGAGTTCCCCAAAAGAAACGAAAGTATAGACACATTCACCCAAAACTATTTAAAAGGCTTTAAGGAGACTAACGGTTACTACGAATACCCGCCTTTTAGGGGTGAAACCGAATTTGAAACGGATGATTATAAATTAATGTTGTCATTTGTTTTACAAAAGGAAAAGAGCAGATTTTGTTTTTATTTTGAAAATGAGGCAAATAACGAAGCGCCCTTCGCCATGATGTTTTTTAACCAAGACGGATCGTTGTTTTTAGGCCTTGGGGTTCATGAACAGTTTGAGTCGAAATATGAACAGATGCTGAAAAACGACTTTCAATCATCCTTAATTATGTTTTGTTATAACGTTATGCCGCCAGATAATTTGGCCGAATTTAAATCGATCATAAAAGGAAAATGACAACCGTTGCTATCAGAGATTTGTGTGTCTCTAAACAATAAATTCCTGGCTTAACTAATCAGAACTGTGTAAAAATCCTTTTACGGATACGGCTGAGTGATTGTGGTTTCACCCCAACAAATGAGGCGATATGGTACTGGGAGATCCTTTGCTGCAGATCGGCATGATTTTTCAAAAAACGCTCGTAACGGAGTTCGGGTGTTTCTGCATATAATGAACTGATATCCTGCAGCATTTTTACAAAAACTGCTTCGATGGCTATCCTGCCAAAACGTTCCCCGCCACGAACATTCGCATAAAATAGTTGAAGGTCAACATGCGAGATCACAAATACAATACTGTCCTCTAAAGCCTGAATGTTTTTTGAAGAAGGGGCCTGGGGAAGAAAACTTTCATAATTACATACAAATTCATTTTCCTGGGAAAAATCATATGTTTTTTCCTCTCCGTCATGGTTAATATAAAACCGCATTAATCCCTTTGCCACAAATCCTACTTGTTTGCAAATCCGTCCTTCTTCTAAAAAATAGTCGCCCTTTTTATAAGTTTTCTCCTTAAACAAAGAGGTCACGGTATCTATCTCTTCCGGGCTCAGCGTAATCACCTTTTGTATGCTGTTCAGTAAGCTGTTTATCATCATTTGAACTGTATCAAAACCAAAAATACACAACTTGCGAACAAGTTGTGTAGCAATCCTGGTGCGGCAAAACCTATTAGCTTGCAGCCCTTAAATTTTGGTTTCTACATTAGTAATTTTGTTTCTGTCAAAATCTGCCGTATCGGCGGCAAACTCCGGGCTTTTCAAATAACGTTCGGTCATTTCATCCACATCGGCATCGTCTGGAAAAGACACGAGGGCGATAACCTGGTTGGCGATGCCAGGGGTATTGCCGATCCAAACACCTTTGACAGCGAAGCCAAACTTCGGAAGGTTTATCCTGTGCCTGGCCCAATTTGCTGTAAAGTACTGTGCGGCTGTTTCTTTATCAGCAAGCGTATAAATTCTTAATTGTTCCATGGTGTTTATTTTATTGGTTATATTGATTTAGTTTGAGGTTTTGCTGTTAATAACAGGATGCCAACAACCGAACAAATGATGGTTGCTACAATATGTGGCATCGCTTGCTGCAAACCGGTATAGCTTTTACTAAGCACAGTCAGCATATCCGAAACCGGGATGATTGTAGCCACAAATAGCATTACGCCAAGGGCACGGCGCTCCTTCATCAGGACCAGTGCGCACAACAGTATCCCGGAAAATATATCCCTTATACCTTTGATGTGATGAAAGGCGTAATCCCCATTGGCGTTAAAGCGGATGCCGAAAGCGGCTGTAGCTACTTCGGGAGAGAAAAAAAAGCGGGCTCCCAGGAATACCATTCCCAGGCCCAGTAAAAATGCAATTGCATAAGAGATTTTTGTTGTCATGATCGTTTGTTTTTAAATAATGACACAAAATTATGCCCGCCAAAGCCGGCATTCATGCACCTGGGTTAACAAATCCGATCCTGGTGCCGTCTTTTGAAATAGCCGAATCAGTAGTATATAAGCTATCTGCTTATGGCTGCACTTACGATAAGGAAAAATTGCCGTGATTAGAATTCAGCCTGTGGTGGTAGTTTGTAACTACTGCATTTTCGCTGAACATATTGCCCCCCGACATTTAATTTCATCCGGATGTTTTTGTATACGGGCGGTTCGCAATAGGGATAGCAGCGAATACCGGCCTCGCGCTTAATGCCTGAGGCCGTATAAGCGAATGAGCCCGGGCCGAAGGCATTGCCATAATTTCAAGTCAAAAAAAACACTGGCCCGGAAGAAAGTGCCGGGCAGCGGCTGCGATATTAAAGTATTACCTTCGCTATTTTAACATCATGGCCGCAGCTAAAGAATAACCATGAACTAATATTGTCCTATTCCTTTGATAATATATAAGCTTTAAGTAACTTGGCTATACCCAACACTTAAATCTGCACCCAATCACCAATTCAATTAAATATGAAAAAGCTGCTTCTATTGTTGCTTACCGCGCTGCCGCTGCCGGGCTACGCCCAAACAAAATCTATACTTGTATTATCTGATGTGCATGTTAATTTAAGCTTAGGCAATAACAACTCCTATCATTTAGATGCCGACAGTACGCTTTTTCTTTCGGCAATTAACAGTGTTGGCTCCCAAAAATTTCCCTTCATTATTTTGCCCGGCGATATGCTGTGGCACGAGAAAGGACCAGCAAAAAAACATGATACTACCATCATGAAACAAACATTTAAGTATGTGCTTGACCATTTGAAGAAATTAGATAAAAATGCGGTTATTTTACCTGCCCTGGGCAATAATGATTGCATCAACCATGATAGTTGTGACAGGGCAACCAATGCCTTGTTTTATAACGCAATGCTACGCCCGATAGACCATAACCATGCCATATACCGGGATTTTATGGCCGGTGGCTATTACAAATACAGCAAAGGTGATTGGACGTTCATTATGCTTAACACCGTGATTTTTTTAAGTTCGGCATCCGACCCGGATGGAAAGGCAAAAAAAGAATTATCATGGTTGGGCGCGGCGTTACAGGATGCTAAACGGAAGAATAAAAAAGTTTGGATGGTTTATCATGTTCCGCCCGGAATGGACAGGTACGGCAATACACCGTCATGGCACAATAACGTCGAAAACATGTATCTGGACACCATAAAGAAATATGCCCCGGTTATCAGGTTTCAATTGGCCGGACATACCCATATGGACGACTACCGGCTAATAACCAATAAAGGAAAGTTAATTTCTTACATCGATATTGCTCCGGGACTATGTTCAAGAAATGGGAACAATCCCGCTTACCAGGTTATACAATATAATAGCACGACCAAGGTTGTAAGCAAAGTGAATACTCACTACACAGATTCTTTACATCGTGACTGGCATGCCTTCGGTTTTAAAGATTTCAGTTTTAAATTCCTGATGTCGGCCTATGACGCTGGAAGCGCAGAAGGCAAGCGTTTTGTAGAGAACTATTTCACCAACAGGAAGCAAAAAACGCCAAAAGCCGGCGAGGCTGTAATAGCCTGGGACCTGCGCTTTTACCAGCAATCAACCATTAAAATAAAATAGTTTTTACAAAGCGGGGGTTGTTGGTGCATCATTTTTCCTGGACTTCGTTGGAGTTGTCTCCATAGGTGTTCGGAAGAAATAAAAAAAAGCGCAGGGAATGCGCGATTCCTTCTTTGGGGAAGGGGCAATGCTATCAAGTTAAGCGTTTTTTCGCGCAAAGATGCAGAGCCGCAAAGTGATTTACTTATTTTTTCTTGGCGTCTTTGCGCGAAACTGAAATTTTGATATTTACCTTGACTTAATAGCATTGGGGGGAAGGAAAAGGTAGGGGTTAAATCAGGCAGTAAGGATTTGGAAGCGTTTAATAAGCAAAAGAAGGCATGGCTTAATTGATATAAAAATGAAAAAGAGCTTCCTGGTAATATTACTGCTGAATATCGCGCTATCTAAAATCACTATTGCACAGTACTTTAAAGTTAAAGAATTTGAATATTCTTACGGCGAATCGCTTGTACAGGTTAAACATCACTCATTTAAAATCCAGCGTAATGGCCGGGCATATATTAACATGCATTACCCATTGGTAGTGGATAGCGGACAGTTAACCGAAAGGGATACAATTGCAATGATTGGTGAGTTATTAAGGTTTAAAGGCGATAGCAGGGTTTGCGTGTTCCCGGTAATGTGTTACGAGCCATCGTGGTCGCAGATTTTCATGGGCGAAACAAAACAGTATTCATTGCAGGTTGAGGCGTTATTTATAATTAACCAATTATATTTTAAACACCCTTTTAAATATTCCCCTTTCCCTGCGCTGGTAAATGCCGGTAATGAAACTGTATCCACAATAAAAGGCAAAGATGTTAAAGAGGCCTACAGGCAATACACAACATGGTTTAAACAAATTGAAAAAATTGGCTTGGCCAAAGCCAGGGAACAAGATTTAGTGCCGTTGCATGGTGCTGTGAAGTGGTATTAGGAGGATCCCGTTGTGCATGACAAGGGAAGTATAAAAGCAGCTAACAGCATTCAAATAATATTCCAACAGCGGATGACTGTGGACACTCCAACTCCTGGCACAATACCTGCGCTAAAAATCGGCTTTTGCAAACGTTACCCTAAAACGCTATCATTTTTTTTACGCCAACATAATAAAGGTCGAAGCCGCCTTTGCCACCCGGCCTGTTGGATGAGAAGATCATGAAATCGTTGGTAAAGCCGGGCATCGATTTTATAATTGGCCGGTATTCATCGCTGGTAGTGTTGATGGCCGGGCCAAAGTTTACCGGCGCCGACCATTTGCCGTTTACCAGTAACGAATAATACAAATCGAAGCCACCATATCCGCCGGGACGGTTCGAGGTAAAAACCATCACATTGTTAGCTATGTAAGGGCACTTGTCGTCGGCCGCCGATGATAGTATGGCATCCCTGGTGATTGTTTTTGTGGAGGCATCGTCAAGGTTGGTTATAATATCCTTGCTTTTGTCAAGGTCTGTTTGATAAATATCAAAATTGCCATCCCTGTTTGAGCAAAAATAAACCGACGAAAAATCCTGCGTAAACGAGGGGTAGGCATCATCCTTTAGCGAGTTGAGGAATTTAACGGGTTTGGGTGTGGTGTAGCTTTCCTGGTTAAGGTTTTCGGTGTATCTGATATCTAAATTGCCGCTTTGGTTGGTGGCATATAACAATATATAGCTGTTATAGCGCTTATTCATATTGGTGCTGCCCGTAAATTTCATGCCCTGGCTTATTAAATACGGCCCCAACTCATCAGCTGATGTATTGATGGTACCCATGGCATTATTCAAATTGGCGTTTTCGATAACAATATCCATCAAGCTGCTTGATGTGTTTTCGGCAACCGTTAATTTACCATCTATGCGCGATGAGTATACATCCAGCATTTTATAAATGATATCAAAATTGCCGCCGCTACTATTCCTTTTTGAGGAGAAACATAAAGGCGAGGTTGAACCAATTACAGACAGGGCGGAGTTATAATCATCAAATTCAGAATTAATATCGCCCATGTTTACAGGCGATTCGGGAAAAGTGCCGGATGTGAAGTTGAATTTATGGTCTTGTTGGCATGCCGTGAGCAGGAAGGCAAATAAAACTGGAACAAGGAATTTGTTTTTCATGGTTAGGTTTAGTTGTCGATATCAGAATAACAGCCGTAATATATCACTATATACGATAACGATGTTATGTTTATAACACCACTCTACAAATATTGCTATCGGAAAGAAAAGTGCCAAATAAGCGATATGGCATCCTAAACCAAATCCCCAAAAATCAGATGCCGGTATACCATGACCATCCTGAAGTAATATCGGGCCCCGGATCGGTGAATTTATCAGTCACCACAATGCGCTGCAAAAATTTAACGTTTTTGTAGCCCAGCTGCGTTTCTACCCTCAGGCGTAAGGGAGCGCCGTTACGTGTGGGTATGTCTTCGCCGTTCATGGTATGGGCCAGTATGGTTTGCGGATGAAATGCATCAAGCATATCAATACTTTCCGCATAATTATCGAAACCGTATAGGGCTACATAACGGGCGGTTTTTAAAATACCGGCATCTTTTAGTACAGCGCTTAGCGGTACGCCTGTCCATTCGGCAATGGCGCTCCAGCCTTCCTCGCAGGTGTGCCGGGTTATTTGCGTTCGCGCACCCAGTTTTTTGAGGTCATCCATTGAATACTTACGCGGTGTGGTCACGCAACCTTCTACAACAAGTGCAAAATCTTTAAAGTTATCAAGTTGCAGTTGCTGGTAGGCTTTGCTGTAGGCTTTTTTGCTCGACGGATCGGCGGGGTCGCCAATATCGGTTACCGGGAAACTGGTTATCTCGCTTTTTTGATACTCCATAGCCAGGGCCCGCTGCGAAAGCAGGCCGCGCTGGGCAATGTAGGTTAAATCGTCGCCCATCCGCAAAATATTGCCATAAGTGGGCGGCGCTTTTTTAAGGCAGCCCGAAAGCAAAAGCGCGCCAGCGGAGGTAAGTCCAGTTAAAATGGCCTGGCGGCGGTTCATCAGTAGTTTTCTTTTCATAGCTACCTGCCAAAAGTTATTGCCCAAATATTTCGTTTAAAGCCCGACCTGGCAACCATAACCACATGTACCAGCAAAAACAGCAACAGTAAAACCGCCGCAAAAAAGTGGATAGTGCGCGCCGATTGATGGCCGAAGAATATTTTCAGTAAAAAGGGATAAGATGCGGTAATAGCAGGCGACATGGCAAAGCCGGTTAAAATAACCAACGGAAACAGCAAAAAGATAACCGAAAGATAGGTGATCTTTTGCAATAGCCCATATTTGCCCGTGTAGTGCATGCGCCTGTGCAAATGTGCAGCAACATCGCGCCAAAGTAGCTTTAAACTAAATTCGCGGCGGTGCGGCACCAGGTTGCGCCAAAAATGCCCGCTGTAAAACCCTGCTATAAAATAGATGATGCCGGTTAACACCATGAACCAGGCGGCCAAAAAGTGCGTACTACGCCCCCAGCCGTTCTCATTAAAAATATCGTAAGTGCGGGCCGCGGTTACCTGCTGCCCGGTTACGTGTTTAAACGGTATGCTTTTATCCCAGCCGCCATGGTGGTAATTGCGGCTTATCGGGAGCTCAAACAATGCCGGGGTAAGGTCGTTACCTGCCTTGCCCCAGTAAAGCCTGGGGTGCGACATCAGGATAACAAAACCGCTAACCGTAAGCGCCAAAAAACTTAGGGTGATGATAAAGTGCGCACCTTTAACCAATGGTTTGTGTGATACAACTTCGGTTTTAGTGCTTTGCGATAAGTTCATTCCTGCGGCGGTAATAACTACGTTTATATAAACAGAATAAATATAAAGGTATTGGTTGAAAATATCAAAAAAAAGAGGGATTTGCCACAGGGTAAATGCATCTGATTGGGTTAACATAACTTAACACATTTCAAATAAAATATTTACAAGTAATTGATAATGAATATTTTATATTTTATCATGGTTAACACTAAATTGATTGCCTTCGCTGCCTCCTCCTGGCTTGTGCGTGCGCTGATAGGTAATGCTATGCTAAGTAATAAATATGCAACTCCCGGATATTTTAATTTCATCCGGGAGTTTTTGTATTTTTAAACGGGGCATAAGAGTAATACGAAAGCATTAAGGTTAACAACAAGCATTGTTGATTGTCCTAAATGCGTGGTGTGTACTTAGCACATGGGGCGCACAAGCCAGGAGGTTTGCGGCGGGGAGAAACCCTTTTTAACTTTTGGTAATTATGAGCAAAATAACAGGCATAGAAAAAGTTACAAATACCTACATCAATTGGAAACCCTCTGACGTGGCTTTTATTAAATATGTTGAATGGTCAGGTGAAAAATTGTCGCTGTTTGTTTATAGCCAATTGAGAAATCGTGGATTTGGATGGCCCGATTTGGCAAAAGACTTTTTTGAAATTTCAATGCATTTCTATAACGTCTCAAATTTCAAACTTGAATTTCTGGATAGTAACCTTGCACAAGTTTCGGGTTTTGATATTGTGGATATTTCGACAAATGGTCGGGAAAAGAAGAATTTTCAAATTGAAGATTATGAAAATGGAATAATTAGTTTTACCTGTGAATATATTGAAATAGAGATAGTGTCTCCGCCGGTTAAATTATATTTAAATAGCTGAGCTGTGATATTAATATTAGCTTCCTCAACTGGCGCACGCCCAGTTGTCCGTATTAAATGTCTCTTCGAATCACTATGCTTGTAGGTTTCAACTATTGCCTTTTTACTAAATAAATATACGGACTTCCGGATGTTTAATTTCATCCGGGAGTTTTGTATTTTAAACGGGTCATAAGAGTAATACTAAAGCATTAAGTTTACAACAAACATTGTTGATTGTCCTAAATACATGGCGTGTACTTAGCATGTGGGCGTACAAGCCAGTAGGCAGCGGGGCTTGTTAACTTCCTTTGCGAAGATTAAAAGATACTTGGCTTGAGGTAAATGGCTATTCTGTACAGTTAGTTATAAAACCTGCAAATTGGTAGAATAAAATGGACATATTTGAAGAACTTATCAAAGCATTAACGCCCATATTGAAGCCAATGGGGTTTAGTAAAAAAGGGAATAGCTTTTACTTAGAGGCGGGTAAGAATTATGGGGTTGTAAACTTTCAAAAAAGCAGGGAAAGCACGAAAGATGTAGTGAAATTTACAATCAATTTTGGCATCTATTCCGATGTTTTGGGCCAATTACAATATGGCTTTAATAGTACAGCAAAACCAGAAGTTGAACGGTGTCATTGGCAAGCAAGGGTTGGTATTTTTATGCCAGGTATCCCTGATTAYTGGTGGAATGTCAGTACATCAGGCAACCTGAGCGGCATTACTTCTAATGTAATGGGAACTGTTCAAAGTATTATGGTGCCTGAAATAAATAAACGCTTATCCGATGACGGCTTAATAAACAGTTGGATGAATGAGAGCTATGCCGGCACTACAGAAATAGGCAGGTTTAAATATCTAACCACACTCTTAAAGTCAAAAGGAGATTTTGATACTTTAAACCAAGTCGTTGAGACATTTATGCAGCAATCAAAGGGAAAGCCAAATACCAGCAGGGCGATAGAACATCTAAAAGAAATAGAATATAGTAAGTAACGATAAAGTCCCCAGCTGTCCTTAGTCACCCCCTGATAGGTAAACGCTATGCTAAGTAATGAATATGCAACACCCGGATGTTTAATTTTCGTCCGCGAGTTTTTGTATTTTTAGATTAAAGTAATGGGATGTAGATAACTTAAAACGACGATCTGTCCTAAAGGCACGGCGTATACTTTGCATATAGGCTGCTGGAGCGAGCTATTGATGTTGTTACGAGATAAGTAATTCAGTAGGAAAAGCTGGCTTTGATAATTAATATGGAACAAATAATTTATATTCAGCTACTTGAAGAGGGTACTAAGGTATATAGGCCAATAAAAGCGATTGAGATTACACAGAATCTTTATACAATATTAGAAAGCAATGAGTGCGATACAGAGGATGAGGTTTGGGAGTTCCTTTCCGGATCAAACGTCATCGTTGAAGAAAAAATACTAAGTGGAAAATCAGTGTTGGTCGCGATTAAAGCTGTAGACCCCGGCTGTCTGTAATCTACCGCTGTTCTATTTTTCGACTTCGAACGGCTATGCTCGTAGTTTGTAACTACCATATTTCACCCAACCGCAGCACGGATTCTGCTAAGTAATGAATATGCAGCTCCCGGATATTTAAATTTCATCCGGGAGTTTTGTATTTTTAAACGGGGCATAAGAGTAACACGAAAGCATTAAGGTTAACAACAAGCATTGTTGATTGTCCTAAATGCGTGGTGTGTACTTAGCATGTGGGTCACCCCGATTAACCATCGGCGCGGAGGTTACAAACCCCGACCGGATAAATATTAATCGACGATTTTTCAACTCAAGTACAATTTCTTATATTTGTTATATGACCATCGTAGTTAACCCCCATAATCCACAGGAAGAACAGGCCTTACTGGCATTTCTGGATAATATGAAGTACGACTATAGCCGGGAAGATGAAACTTTTATTTTGTCTGAAGCTCAGCAAAAGGACATATTGGCACGCGACAGGGAGTACGAATCCGGAGACACCGAAACTTATTCAATCGATGAGATCATAGCTCACTTCAACATCAAAGAAAAATAGTGTACCATCTGCAGGTTCTTCGCAAAGCGAGGGAAGACATGCAAAAATCTGCCGAATGGTATGAAGAACAACAAGCCGGGCTTGGCGACAGGTTTCTGCTCAAAGTGATTAGTACATTCAGATCGATTGAAAATAACCCTTTACATTACCAGGAAAGATTTTCAAAAAAATTCAGACTCGCCAAAGTACACGATTTTCCATTTGTAATTGTTTTCAAAATTAAAAGCAATTGGTTGTTGTGAATTCGGTATTTCATACCAGCCGAAATCCTAAACGGTTTGTTTAGAAAACATTAAATCTGCGTTGTTGTTGCTTTGTTTCTTAATAAGCTGTTATTTCCATTGGCCCTGATTTTCAATTCAGGATCAAGTAACAAAGGATTTGAAGCCCAGTTGTCCGTAGTCTACCCTGCTGTCCATAGTCTTCCGTTGTTCAAATGTCTCCGACTTTCGAACGGCTATGCCTGTAGTTTATAACTACAGTGTTTTCGCTGTATGCCAAGTAATAAATACGCAACACCCGGATGTACAATTGCATCCGGGTGTTTTTATATACCCACAGCTCGCGTTAAGGATTGCAGTGAAAAGCCCACAGCGTGTGTAGGCCGGGGCGGCCAAGGAAAAGCGAGGACTTGTAACGAAACCCTGACCGCCGCTTCTACCAGCGGGGGAACGCTCTGTTAAGTCAAAAGTAAAAATTCAAAAGTCAAAAAATTGTTGCGAGTGGTTTGTCGGTGTGTTTTGGCAGTGCTAAACATCAATAGTTTTGAGCCGGCTCCCCCACCCTGCGCCCATTACGGCGCGGTTAGTGTTTTCCTTGAAATTGGGTGTACGCTGAAATAGCCCAACGCGCCGCCGGTAACGTTGCTAAGTGGGTTGGCCGGTGCGGCGTTATTGCCATCGCCGGTGGCGCCGGCTGTAAGGCTAAAAAAGTATTTGTACACGGCCGGGTCTATGCTTTGCATCTCGATGGTTACCTGGTTGCCCGGGCGGATGTCGCGGGCCGGGTCGTCGTTATTGTTGTCGAAATTAAGGCGGGTGTTTACTTCCTGGCCGTTGGTAAATTCATCGTTATCCAGCAGTACCGATTCTTCTTTGCGGTTGTTTACATATTGCACAAAACGGTAGTAGTTTTTGGTAGCCACGGGGTCGTGGTATTTCACGGTTACAAATTTACGGATGCTACCATCCTTGTTGTTGCCAAAGTCGCTTTTTACCAGGTAAATGCTATCCAGTGGTACCAGTGCGGGCATGGCACAGGTTGATGCGAATGTTTTGCCCGCAACCAGCACATTCAGTTTATAAATATGGCCGTAGGCCCCTGTCAGGGTGCTGTTTTTATAAATACCGCCGCCCGATGCGGTAAGCGGGTACACGGTATTATCGTCGGTAATGGTTACCTGTGCGCCATCAATACCTACTATATCGTTATTATCGGTAAAGTTTTTGGTTTGGCTCAGGGTTACTTTGCACCCGCCGGTTTCGTTGGTGAGCATGCCTTCAACAACGTATTGGGGCGTGGTATCTTTCAGTGTCAGGTTAATAGCCTTTTCGCACGAGCATAGCGCTATGGCAAACAGGGCGGGTATCATATATTTTATAGTGGTGTGCATACAATTAAAATTTAAAGTTATAGGTAATGGAAGGCACAAAAGTGAACAGGGTTGTCCTCACGGCTTCGGTGCGGCTGGCATCGTCTTTATTATTGCGGAAATAAATGCGGTAGGCATTGTGGTTGCCCAGGGCATTGTACAGGCTAAAAGTTAAATCCGACTCAAATTTACTGCTCTTTTTTAGCTGGCGGGTTGCGCCAAGGTCAAGCCTGTTATAGGCCGGCATCCTGTCGGCATTCCGGCTGGTATAGTAGTAATAATTAGCCCCATCTACCTGGTACTTGCCATTGGGGAAGGTTACGGCATCGCCGGTGTAGTATATAAAATTGGCCGATAGGGTCCACTTTTCGGTGGCTTTGTACATGGCTACAATGGCCACGTCATGCGTGCGGTCTTGCCGGGCATTGTACCACTGGTTGTTGTTAATGCCATCAATCTGTCGTTCGGTTTTGGCCAGGGTATAGCTTATCCAGCCGGTTAAGCGGCCGGTTTTCTTTTTAAGCAGCAGCTCGGCGCCATAAGCGCGGCCTTTGCCATAAAGCAGTTGGGTTTCAATAGGCTGGTTGGTAAAAATATTGGCCCCGTTACGGTAATCAACCTGGTTTTGCAGCCTTTTATAGTAGGTTTCAAACGTGAACTCATATTTATGGTCGCTAAAATCGCGGTAATAGCCTACCGAAAACTGGTCGGCCAGTTCGGGTTTAATAATGTTGGTGCTGGCCACCCATTTATCCGTTGGCGAACCCGAGTTGGAGTTGGAAATAAGGTGCAAATTTTGCGCATTACGTGCATACGATGCCTTTACCGAACTATAGTCATTCAATGAATAGGCTGCCGCGATGCGTGGCTCGGGGTTAACATAGGTTTTAACCGCCTGCCCTGTGGAGTAGTGTTTTGTGCCTGTGATATTGCCATCGGCATCAAGGGTATAATAATCGCCCTGCCCCAGGATGGTAAAGGCCGACAGGCGTACACCATAAGTAAAGTTAAAACGATCAGATGCTTTCCAGGTATTGGTAGCATACAGCGAATTTTCGAACGCGTACCTGTTTTGCAGGCTTTGCGATATAATGCCTGAGTTGCCTGTCGATGATATTTCGCCGGGCTTAATGGTATGGTAAATGGCGTTAAAGCCAAAGCTGATGGTGTTTTTATCGCCGGCATAGTATTGCAGGTCTTCCTTCAGGTTAAGGTCTTTTATCTGCGAGAAAATCTGGAACTGGTTTACATCTTCTTTAATATTGATCTTATAATCATAGTCGCTGTAAATAACCGAAGTGTTTGAAAATAACTGGCTGTTAAAAATGTGGTTCCAGCGGAGGGTGCCAGTTGTATTGCCCCAGTTAATGCCTGCTATATCGCTGGCCTTTAGCACATCTTTGCCAAAATATCCGGATAGAAAAATCCTGTCCTTATCGCCCAGGATATAATTGGCCTTGGCGTTGATATCATAAAAATACAGCTGGCTTTTTTTGGCGATAGAATCTTTGGAGAAAGCCAGGAAAGCATCCGCATAAGTACGGCGGGCCGAGATAAGGAACGACGATTTGTTTTTTTGAATAGGGCCTTCCACATTAATCCGGGCGGCTATCAGCCCAACGCCGCCGCTTACGCCAAGCTTTTGGTTATTGCCCTCGTTCATTTTAATATCCAGCACGGATGATAGCCTGCCGCCGTATTGGGCCGGCATATCGCCTTTATAAATGCTGATGTTTTTAATGGCATCGGAGTTAAAGGTTGAAAAGAACCCCAGCAAATGCGAGGCATTGTAAACTGGCGCTTCATCCAGTAGTATCAGGTTTTGATCAGATGCGCCGCCGCGCACATAAAAGCCGCCACTGCCTTCGCCGGCCGATTTGATGCCCGGCAGCAGCTGTATGGTTTTAATGATATCGCGTTCGCCCAGCAAAACCGGGATGTTTTTAGTTTCCTGAACGCTTAAATGTTCAACCCCCATTTGCGGGCTGGCCAAATCGCGGGTGCCGGGTGCTTTGGCGCTGATGGTAACCTCCYGCAGGGCCTGTTCGTTATTATCCATGCTGATGTTGAGCTGCTGGTTGGCTGCCAGGTCTACCTGCACAAAAGCGCTTTTTTGACCAACAGCACTGATGGCCAGCTGATGGCTGCCGGCGGGCAGGGTAATAGAATAAAAGCCGTATTCGTTACTCGAGGTGCCCTGGCTGGCATCGGGCACCCTGATGGTAGCGCCAATAATGGTTTCGCCGCTTTGTTTTGATTTAACGGTACCGCTTAGGGTGAATTTGCCGCCTGCCACGGCGGCCGGCAACTTTTTTATTTTGGCCGCATCATATTTAATCATAACGTCCTTGTCCAACACCGAAAAGCTGAAGGGGGCCGATGCAAAAGCCTGCTTTAATACATCGCCCAAAGGCTGTTGTTTGGCATCGATGCTGATTTTTGCCGGGCTTTGGGCAACGGTTTGGTTATAGGTAAACCTAACACCACAGGCGGCGGTTATTTTATCTAAGGCCTGTTTAACAGGTTCATTATTTATGCTGATAGTCAAAGCTTTATCCAATGGGCCTTGCGCGTAAACCTGTTGGCTTGCTATCAATAAAACGATGGCGCAAAGTAACGTTCGGAACAGGATAGGTATTTGCAGTACAGCGCAAATCAACATGGATAACCATGTGGGTTTGGTTTTATTCATTTGTGTAGTTTTTTTAAATGTGGGTAAGCCGGTAAAAAGCTTACGTGGTTTGAGTTGATTTTCATGCCCGGTAATTAGCCGGGCCAAAAGGTTAATGTTTAGCTATAGTTTCCCGGATGTAATACTGGTTGCCCGCTTTTTGCCAGCGGGTGTTGTCCATTACGGTACAAAGCACATCAAGCTCGGTGCCGATAAGGCGTGTGGTGTTTAAGTGTCCGTAGTATAAACTATTGGCTATGCGCGGGTCGACGTTTATATGTACGCCATACTGCCTGCCAAGCTCATCGGCAACGGTTTGCATTGATGCACCTTCAAAATCATAATTACCATTGCGCTGGCCAAGGAATTTTGCGGCATCGGGATAGCTTTCTTTTAGCAGCAAGCCGTCAGTTTTGTTGAATACCGCCCGTTGCCTGGCCGTCATGATTTGCCGCTGGTTTTTGCCACTTGCCGATGTGAGCACGCCCACCTTCCCGCTTACTACGGTAACTTCGGCCGTTTTTGCATCGGCGTAAGCCCTTACGTTAAAGCTGGTACCCAACACCACGGTTTTGATGGCACCGGATTGAATAACAAAGGGATGCGCGGCATCGTGCTTTACATCAAAAAAGGCTTCACCATCTAACTTTACCAAACGCTGTGCGCCCCTGAAATTATCCGGGTAGCTAATGTGGGTCGACGGGCTTAGCCACACCAGGGTTCCATCGGGCAAACTGATTTGCCTGTGCTGGCCTGCTTGGCTCAATAAATCCACCTGTTTTACCGGGTCGACAATATCCAGGATAGCGTTTCTGTAAAAGGCGGCAAAGGCAACCAATAGCACTATAGCCGCTGCAGCAGCTATGTTGCGCCATAAAGTAACAACCTTACGTTTTGGTTGCGCAGGCGCTTCCATTTGCGATGCGATACGATTAAAAATGCTATCCTTAAGGTCATTGATGCCGGAGTGCCTGCTGCCCGCAAGCAACACTTCTTCATCATTAAACCCCTGGTACCATTGCTCAAACCAGGCCATTTCTTCGGGGGTAATGGTGCCGTTTTCAAGCTTATGGGCAAGCTCTTTAATATCGTAGGTGTTGTTTTCCATCGTAAAATATATCTACCTTTTGTACATATAGTCAACGGCGGGGCCGGATACCCTTAGTGGGAAATGAAATTTATTTTGAAGGGGAGGGGGTAAGTTAAGGGAATATGAGGGGTTTGATTTCGCGCAAAGATTGCTAAGGCGCTGCCTAAAAATAAAGAAACAGGCTGTCATGGTTTCGTATTTACCTATCGCGTATTGGAATTTACCYAAACGTCCGCTTGAACGCTGGCTAAGACTCACCCGGTCGAGGCTACGCCCGACCACCCCCTCTTCACCTACGGTGGAAAGAGGGCTTTTGTTTTAATTGCTTGACAATTAGTTATTTATGTAGTTATAATTTCCAAAACCCTCTTTCCGGCGAAGCCGAGCAAGGTCGCCCCGATGCATCGGGGGCGGGGTGAGTGGTAGCCGCTATGCGATATACGTCAGTGCCCCTTCAGCGTTTTGCGAAGTTTTATCCCTTGCACGGGACATTTAAGAAACAAGCTTTTTGGATGCTGTCTCCCAATCCAACAGTAGATCAGGGTTTGCGTCAGATTTGCTTTTCCTGTCCTTAACTAATTTTTGATGTTCAAATGGAATAGCCATATCGTCCTTCCAAATCATCTCATTGAGTTCGAGTTTTTCGGACGGTGACAATTGCTTTACAGCATCCATCAATTGTTTGAGTGATAATTCTATAGCTATCATAAATCAAAAATAATCATTAAAATATTAAAATCATTGCCAAGCTCTACAAAAAACGATCTGCATTCAGTAATATGAAAGCCAGTACGGGTGCCGATACGCCCAGCGTTTCCCTTAATTCGCGCAGGGCTTTGCTCATGTGTGCTTCTACCGTTTTTTGCGATATGTTCAGTTCGGCGGCAATTTCGGCGTAGGTTTTATTTTCGTCGCGGCTGAGCAGGAAAACAATGCGGCATTTTTCGGGGAGCTGGCTGATGGTTTTCTCTAACAGTTGCCGCAATTCTTTTTCATACAGCCAGTCGGCAGTGCTATCGGCAACAATTGGCGATGTCATGGTAAGTTCATCGTGCTGCAATTGCCTGCGGTATTGTTTGGCCAGGTGGTTAATCACTTTATATTTTACGGCAACAGCAAGGTAAGTAGCCACCGTATGTGTAAGCTGTAGTGTAGCCCGCCGCTGCCAGATACTTAAAAACACTTCCTGTACCACTTCTTCGGCCTCGTGCTCGTCGTCAAGGCGGTGCAGGGCAACGGCATAGGTTTTATCCCAGTAACGATTGTACAGTTCGGTAAATGCACCGCGGTCGTCCGTCCTGATCAAATCCAGGAGCTGCTGATCAGTATAGGGCTTAGTGAGGGTCAAAATGGGCATGTTTTACGCATAGGATGCCCCAATTTGTTATTGGGTGATGTATTGATAGGACGAAGTTAAACGGCTAAAGTTACACTAAACGCAAATAATGGTAATTTTATATGCGTTAGTAAAAAGAAATGTAGCGCCCGGCCTTTGCTTTTGGGGCAACCCTTTATTTTAAACTTTTTGAATATAAACAATGATAGACCAACAATTTGCAGCCCGTTTTGCCGCCGAATGGATAACCTGCTGGAACAAGCAGGATTTAGATACGCTGATGGCACACTACACCGATGATTTTAGCATTCAAACACCCTACGCCCTGAAAATATACCCCCATTGCGGCGGCATCATAGCGGGCAAAAGCAACGTGAGGCTGTACTGGGAAACCGCCCTGAGCAAACTGCCTAACCTGCATTTCGAGCTGTTGGAAGTACTTACCGGCGTAAACAGCATCAGCATTTATTACCACAATACAGATAGCGGCAAAAATGCCGTGGAAAATTTATTTTTTAATGGTGATGGTATGGTGGATAAGGTTATTGTGATGTATAATTGAATGCGTATTAACTGATAAAAAAAACTGTCACTGTGTGTCGTTCGGGCTCAACCAAACCCCACAGTTATGCCTAAATGCGCTCGGCTACCCTATTGTAATACCCGTTGACATCAATAAAAGCAAATTCCCTTAAGCACCAATTGTTAAAACCTGTTTTCGACCTGCCACTGTCATCTAAACATTCTTGTTATAGTGTGTAAAAAAGATGCACCCTTTTTTACTGATGTACTGAAAGCCAAACAGTCGTTACTCATCTATCCATATTTCAAATTAAAAAATATAACTAATTGATTAATAATGTGTTTTTCATGAAGATGGTTTGATTTTTGTTGCATTTAACGTAACAAAACATTCACTTTTTACGTCTACTAACTATTAAAACGCTTGATCATGAAAAACAATAAAATTAAACTTAATAATGCGCTAACCAGCAGGGTGATAGACCTGCATAACCAAGGTTACACTGACGATTTTTTACCCGTAAAAAATGAATTTTTTTGCCTCCAGAACAGTGAAAATTTTTCGCTTGCCGATTTAAACATCCAGGTAATTGACCAGTGTTTTGACCAGTTTAGCAACACGTATAAATACATCCATACCATTGAAACCGCTAACGGCAACAAAGGCCTGTTAATGGCCGATTTGATGTTTGCCGATATGGAAACGATTAGCTAATGGTTTAAACGTGCTATGCGATATTTGCTCCAGTTACACCTGTACATTTATTTTAACGAATACCAACCGGCTTAAGCTCCATTAATAAATGAGAGTGTAAGTTTTCCTGTGCTCATAACAGTGGCATAAATTACCACTCCCGCTTCAATATTATTCCGATCTCAAACTTTTTACCGGGTTGGCCAACGCAGCTTTGATAGCCTGGAAGCCTACGGTAAGCAGGGTGATAATAATAACCGACATAGCTGCAATAACAAAAACAACCGGGCCAATATCAATACGATAAACAAAACCCTGCAGCCACCGGCTCATGGCGTACCAGGATATGGGGAAGGCGATGATTACCGCGATGGCCACCAACTTCAAAAAATCCTGCGTAAGCATAATCATGATGCTGTTTACCGACGCCCCTATTACCTTGCGGATGCCTATTTCTTTTTGCCTTTTTTGCGCGGTAAAGGCCACAAGGCCAAACAACCCCAGGCAGGATATCAAAATAGCCAGGAACGAAAAATATTGCGCCAGTGCAGATACCCTTACTTCGGTTTCATATTGTTTCTGGTAAGCTTCATCCAGAAAGCTGTACACGAATGGGAAGCCCGGGTTAAAGGATTCATATAGTTGTTGAATTTTGGCAATGGTTTCTTTTTGATGATCGCCTTTGAGCCTGATCATCATCTTAAAATACGGGCTGCTGCCTTGGGCCAGCAGGATAAACGATGGCCTTACCACCTCATGCAACGATTCGAAATGATAATCTTTTACCACACCAATAACCTGGCAGGTATTACCCAAAACTTTAATGGTGCGGCCTACCGGGTTTTGGAGCTGCATGGACTTAACGGCGGTTTGGTTAAGTATTACTTTGCTGCCTTCGGTGCCGTAGTTTTTGTTAAATGAACGGCCGGCAGCCAATTGCATATCCATAGTTTCGATAAAGTTGAAACCACCAAAAAAGCCCTCAAAATACACGTCGCCGTTTGATTGTTTGCCATCCCAACTCAGGCCACCGGTGCCAAAATTGCGCCCAACCATGTTGTGCTGTGTAAAGCTGGCATTTAAAACACCGGGGATATTTTTCAGTTCGGCGGCAAAGCTCTCTTCGTTTCCTGCAAGCTTGCCTTCCGAGTCAATGCGGATCAGGTTATCTTTATTATAACCAGGTTTGGTATGCTGGATGTATTGAATTTGCCTGTAAACCACCAGTACAGCCACAATAAGTGCTACGGATAGGGTGAACTGAAATACTACCAGTCCCTTACGGGCCAGCAGCTCGGTAAATGATGAGCTAAGCTTGCCCTTTAAAATAGCCAGCGGATTAAATTTAGATAAATACAACGCCGGGTAACTGCCCGATACCAAACCGGTAAACAGGGTAATGCCCGCAAGCATCATGATAAGCTGCGAGTCAAATTCAAGCCGTATTTGTTTGCCGGTAAGCTGGTTAAACTGGGGCAGTAATGCCCAGGCTATACCTATAGCCAATATCATGGTAAATAGGGCCATCAGCAACGATTCGGACAAGAACTGGGCAATCAGCTGGCCGCGTTTTGCACCTACTACTTTTTTAATGCCCACCTCTTTCATCCGGCCCGACGCTTTGGCCGTACTCAGGTTCATGAAATTGATACAGGCAATAAGTAAAATAAACACAGCTATAATCGAAAATAGTTTCACGTACTCCTCGCGCCCCCCCACCCGCGCGCCATGGTTAAACGTGTTCATTAGGTAGTTATCAGAAAAGCGCATGGCTACGGCGCTGCGCGTGGTATCGCCGCTATTCTTTTTTACCAGGGCAAATATCTTTTTGTTGAATGCAGCCACGTTAACCCCTTTTTTCAGCATCACAAAATTATGCGGGCCGCCATTGTTCCAGGTTTTTACCCAACCCTGCACGTCGGCCAGGTAATCAAATGATAGCACAAAATCAAACTGCTGGGACGAGTGTACGGGCAATTTTTCAAATACACCTGTGACAGCAAACTCCCTGTCGTGCTGAAAACGGACGGACTTGCCTATGGCATTATCAACAGTGGTAAATAGCTTTTTGGCCAGCTCGTCGGATATTACAATATCGTTTTTGGCTGCAAGCACTTTGCCGCGCTCGCCCTGCAACATTTTAAAAGAAAAGATGTTGAAATAATCTTTACCCACGTACTGTCCGCTGGCCTTAATGTTTTTATCACCAACCGTTAAAGTGAATTTTTGCCACCAATCAGCAGGGGCCACGGCGGCGGCGTATTGCACATCCTCGGGTACCTGGGCTTTCAGTACATCGCTCACCAGGCCCGATGATTCGTCGGTAATTTGCTGGCTGCCGCCGCCGGTGCGGTGTTCCATAATTTGATAAACCTGGTTATCGTTATCAAAAAATTTATCGTAACTCAATTCATCATGTACCCACAAATAAATTAACAGCGTACAAGCCAGCCCGGCCGAAAGACCAAGCACATTTAAAAAAGTAAACTGTTTATCCTTTTTTAGATTGCGGAAAGCAATTTTGATGTAGTTTTTAAACATGATGCCAGGGCTTTAGGAGTTTACAAACAGACGTTATTGCCCTAATCAGTGTAAATATTATGCCTTAGTTTTAACTATATGATTATCAGTATTTTTTGATTTTATTTAAAGCTTTTCACTGTATCAAAAACGGACGATCTGCGTACGTTTTTGGCATTGCCGTGAAAGTTGCCACCAGGCACTTCAATTGCTGCATAATGGGATCATCATAAGCTTGATAGCCGCACTGTTTTTTCCGGCTTAAAATTTATTTTAAATTCTTTTAGGAAAATCGCTATTGACAAGTGTCCTTACATCAGATCGACTAAATTATGGGAAAATCAAGGTTTATTGAGCTGATGGCTAAAAGCATGGACGGATCGGCCAATAAGGAAGAGTTGGATGAACTCGAACAGTTTGTAAAACAACACCCAGGATATAAAAAAATTCAGCAGGTAACAGACGCCTTAACGGGTACACTTAATAACAACCACGAGGTTTTGCCCACTACCATAAACAGTAAGCTGGATGAGTTATGGGTTAAAATAAAAGACGCTGAAGAAACCGAAACCGAAATTGTTGCAGACCATGTACGGCCATTTAACTGGAAGTGGATTGGCGCGGCTGCGGCTGTTGCCGTACTTGCTTTGTTTGGCTTTTTGTTTTATAGACAGCAGGCCAAACAGCAACTTAACGCCGCGGTAACAAAAAAGGTAGATGTGCCTTTTGGCAAAATGATGCAGGTTACTTTATCAGATGGTACCAAGGTGAAGCTGAATGCAGGCAGTCATTTTTCGTACCCTTCGGTTTTCCAGGCCGGGCAAAGGGAGGTTAGTTTAGAAGGCGAGGGCTTTTTTGAAGTAACCAAAAATCCGAAGAAACCATTTTTGGTACATACCGCCGGCTTCACAGTAAAAGTTTTAGGTACTGTATTTAACGTAAAGGCTTACCGCGACGACAAAACCACCGAAACTACTTTATTAAAAGGTAAGGTGCAGGTTGAGCTGGCCGATGACCCCGAGAAAAAGATCATTTTATCGCCCCACGAAAAACTGACCGTTAATAACCCGGCACAAATTGTAACTAACCAGGCCGTTAAAGCAGCTGTAGCCAAGATAAAATATGAAGTAGCCACATTGCCGGTTGTAAGCAATGATGCGTATGCAGAAAATGCCTGGATAGACCACAAAATTATGTTTGCCAATAATGATTTTGAAGACGTGGCCCGGCAAATGGAACGCAAATACAATGTGAGGATAGTATTTGCAGATGAAGCCCTCAAAAAAGAGCAGATAAGCGGCGTGCTTGAGAATGAAAGCCTGGATACCGCCCTGAATTTCCTGAGGCAAATTGTGCCGTTGCAATCAAAAATTGATGGCGGCACGGTTTACTTATCCTACAAGAGTAAAAAATAAAACAACCAACTAATATTAACTTAACAGCAGCACATGAACAAAAACAATTACTTAACAGACTCCTAAAACCCATAAATAAACAAGGGAAGAGGTGCAACTCTTCCCCGCAAAAATCTGGGATTTATCATTGTGAGTAAGCGAGTTGGAACCGAGCTTACTCTATCCATTAATTTTCAAAACAAATGTAATGAAAAAAACAAGAAGGGCATTTGCCATTCCGGGTGCCCCCGTATGCCTTAAAGTTATTTTGCTAATGAAAGCAGTTTTCTTGCTAATCCTGGTTACCTGCATGCAGGTTTCGGCCAGTGTTTATTCACAACAGAAATTTACACTCAGCATTAAGCAAACTGAGGTAAGTACCATACTTGCCAAAATTCAAAAACAAAGCGATTACCGTTTCTTTTACAACTACGCCGCCATAAAAAAACTGGGTAAGGTTGATCTGGACGTTAAAAACGCTTCTATCGAACAAGTGTTGAGCTCGCTTATGGACAATAAGCTGCCCTACAAAATGGCCGATGACCATGTAGTGATCATATCAACAGCCGAAACAACCAATGCCCTTTTGCTTGTAAAAGGAAAAGTGGTTGATGCCAAAGGCGAACCGCTCATTGGCGTAAACATTAGGTTGCAGGGTACCAACCTTGGGGTAACAACTGATATTAACGGTAACTTCGTAATAAACGCCCCGGTTAACGGAGTATTGGAGTTTAGTTATATAKGCTTCGAGAAAAAGATAGTGACCGTAACCGGCGATCAGCCCCTATCTATCACGCTTGCTGCCTTGCCATCTGCTTTAACAGAAGTTGTTGTGGTAGGTTATGGTACCAGTAAAAAAATAGATGTAACGGGTTCTGTAGCCAGCGTTAAGGGCGCTGATATTCAAAACCTGCCGGTAGCATCTGCTGCACAGGCCCTGGATGGCCGTGCCAGCGGTGTAAGCATTGTACGCAACGATGGATCGCCTGGCGCCGCGCCGAGTATCAGGATTCGTGGTACTGGTACGTTAAACGATGCCAACCCGTTGGTAGTTGTTGATGGTGTGCCTACCAGCAACCCCGATGCATTAAGTGATATCAACCCTAATGACATTGCCTCGGTTGAGATATTGAAAGATGCATCCTCTGCGGCTATTTATGGTACGCGTGCTGCCAATGGTGTGGTAATGGTAACTACCAGGAAAGGCAATTACAATCAAAAATTGGCCACCAATGTTAACTTTTACAACGGCTTTTCAAATACAACCAAGTATCTGAGCTTGTTAACCGCCCCCGATCTTTACAAATTGAAAAGGGAACGCTACACCAATGATGGTGTTGCCATTGATGCACCCTGGAACGATAACTATTATGCCACCCAAAGAACGGATTGGCAGCGGGCCATCATGAAAACCGGCCATGTAACCAATGGCGATGTCAGCATCACCGGGGGTAACGAGGTATCTAACTATTATTTTTCAACTGCTGTTTATAATGAGGATGGTATCATCGATAAAACCAACTTCAAGCGCTTCAGCACCAGGATAAATTCAGAACATAAAGTAAGCTGCTGGTTAAAACTGGGCGAAAATATCCAGTTGAGCTATGCCAATAACAATGGTTTTGACAATAACAATTCGCAAACAGGACTTCTGTTTTCGGCACTGCGCTTTAACCCTGCCATACCATTGGTTAATACCGATGGATCATACGGTACATCAAAGGCTTTTGCCAACCAGTTGGGCGATATCAACAGCCCTTATGCAACCATCCAGGAAGCAGACAGGTTTAACAAAAAATACCGTGCCCTGGCCAACGCCTTTGCCGAGGTTACGTTTTTGAAAGAATTAAAACTACGGGTAAACTACGCGTATGATGGCACCCTGAACAGGGCATACAACTTTAGTATAGCTGACGTTAACCAGGCACGGCAAAACACCACATCATCGCTAACCCAAACCGAGGGCGAGTTATCATCCCAGTTATTGGAGTCGTTCCTTACTTATGATAAGGTATTTGGTAAAAGCCACGTAACGTTTACCGGTGGTTACTCCTACCAAAACTTTAAAACCTATGGTTTTAATGCATCTCGGTTAGGATATGATGATACGTCGGAAGATCAAAGGGTGCTTAGCCTTGGTAACAGCCAGTTCAATTCAAGCGTAGTTCCTGATCAATCGTCATTGCAATCGGGCTTTGGCAGGTTGTTTTATGACTACGATAGCAGGTTCCTGGCTACATTAACTTTCCGTGCGGATGGATCATCAAAGTTTGCACCAACCAAAAGATGGGGTTATTTCCCGGCATTTTCTTTGGGCTGGAGGTTATCAAACGAAGCTTTCATCAAAAATATATCATGGATAAGCAACCTGAAGCTAACCGGTGGTTATGGCGAGTTGGGTAACCAAAACATAGGCACATTTCAATACGCCAGCTTAATTAAGTTGGGCAGTACCTATGAAAACAATGGTTACACATTTGGCGGCACAGGTTATACAGGTGCGGCAGTTTACAGCCTGGCCAATCCGGATATTGCATGGGAGCGTACAGCCATGACCAATGTGAGCGTTGAAGCCGGTTTTTTAAATAACCAGTTATCAACAACCTTAACCTGGTTTAACAAAAACACCAAGGATATGCTTTTATCGCCACCTGTTGTAGGAGCGGCTGGTTCGGTATCTATCCCTAACCAAAACATCGGTACCATGAACAATCATGGTGTTGAGTTTGAAGTTAATTACCAGGGCGGTAATAAAGTAAAATACTCTTTTGGTGCCAATGCCTCGTTCATCAAAAACAAGGTAACCAAGCTAAACGGCGAAGGTACATTTGTGGGCGCCACAGTTTACGGCCGCTCAAGCCAGGAAATTTCAAGAACCTACCAGGGCCAGCCAATAGCCTCATTTTATGGTTGGAAAACCAATGGCTTGTATCAAACCCAGGCTGATATAGATAACGACCCTGCCTTGAAAAATGATCCCCGCAAGGCCAATATTAAACCCGGCGATGTGCGTTTTCTTGATTTAAACGGCGATGGGCTGATTGACGGTAACGACCGTACTAATCTTGGTAACCCAAATCCGAATGTTACGGCAGGTTTACAGGGCAGTATCTCCTATAAAGGTTTCGACCTTTCGGTAAACTTTACCGGGGTATTTGGTGTGAGCCTTTATAATGCCGACAGGATGCAGGGTATCGATCCTACTTATCCGTTTAACCTTTATGCCGAAGACTTAGGACGCTGGACCGGCGCCGGTACAAGCAATACCATCCCAAGAATGTCTCTGGATCGTGCAAACGATAACTACCGCACATCTGACCTGTTTGTGGAAAGCGGAAATTACGTGAGCCTTAAAAACGCCACTTTAGGTTATACCCTTCCTGTCACCTGGACAAAAAGGGCCACCTTAAAAGGCGTAAGGCTTTATGCATCAGGCCAAAACCTGTTCTTTATAACCAAATACAAAGGCTATACGCCAGAGTTGGGTTATACTAACGGTAACCTGCAAAGAGGGGTCGACGTAGCCCAGTATCCGTCGGTAAGAACAATCACATTCGGTTTAACAGTTAAATTATAAGATCATGAAATCGAAAAAAATATTATATATGCTTACGGCACTTGCCCTGTTTGGCAGTAGCTGTAAAAAAGCGCTCGATTTAAAGCAACAAGGTGTTTACAGCTCAACAAACTATTTCCGTAACGAAACTGATGCTGTTAACGCGATAACTGGTATCTATAGCATTTTACCTGAAGAAGATTACATTGGCCATGCCGAATGTACTTTTGACGTACCATCTGACGATTACTGGCGCTCTGGTGACCACGGCGAGGATGAAGGTATTGAAAATTTAACTTACGATGCTTCAAACGCCGCTATCAGGTACCCCTGGAAGTGGAGATATGAAGAAATTAACCGCGCTACAAATTGCATCATCAATATCCCAAAAATCACCGCCATTTCTGCCGATATTAAAAGCCGCAGCATGGGCGAGGCCTACTTTTTAAGGGCCTTTGGTTACTGGCGTTTAATGATTATTCACGGCGATGTGCCTATCATCACCGAGGATGATTATACTAAACTAAACTTTAACGTTCCTAAATCGCCGATTGAAGAAGTGCGCAAGCAAATAGAATCAGATTTGTTGAAAGCGGTTGATATGCTGCCCGAAAGCTATGGCGCTGCCGATCGTGGCCGCGTGAGCAAAGGAACGGCTCTGGGCCTTTTAACAAAGCTTTATATGTATTGGGAAAAACTTCCGGAGGCAATTGCAACCGGTCAAAAAGTAATCTCCAATTCGCATTATGCATTGGCTGCCAACTATACTGATAACTTTACCCGTGCAAATGAAAACAGCACCGAGTTGCTTTTCTCTATCCAGGCAGTACAAAACGTAGTACAAAACGACTTTACCGTTTACTACATTCCAAGACCATGGGGTGGTTATGGCTTTAGCCAGCCTTTACAGGGATTGGTAAATGAGTTTGAAGCTAATGATCCACGTAAAGCTGCAACTGTTTTAAGTGTTGGAGACAAAGTTAACCTGGGCGATGGTAATGGTTTAACTACTTTTACTGCCGATCTGTCGGCAACCGGTTTTGCTTTCAAAAAGTTTGCCGTATTTAACACTGCGGCTGATGGTGGTGGTGTTGATCATAGCTTTGCTGTACCTTTAATGCGGTCGGCCGATATTTACCTGTTGGTAGCCGAAGCGCTTATCCGTACACAAGGTGCCGGTGCAGGCGATGCGCTGATAAACCAGGTAAGACGCCGCGCTTCAACATTGTTGCCGCCTGTTGTAGGCGCCGGTATGACGCAGTTAATTCATGAGCGCCGCGTGGAGCTTGCCGGTGAAGGCGAGCGCCATCAGGACTTGATGCGTTGGGACAAGAAAAATATCGTTGATATTGCAGCAATATATAACCGTTCGGTTTCAAAAGCACCGCTTGATCAATCGAAAACGGTAACATTTGTTCGTCCTAAAAATTATTATTTCCCGCTGCCACAGGTAGAGATTGATAAGAGTAAAGGCGTTTTAGTACAAAATCCAAACTTTTAAGTAAAATAATCTATTAAATGCCGGTAGCCATCAATAATTTGTTAAGTCAATTTGTGTTGGTCACCGGCATTTTTATTCTATAAAACCCCAAAACAAACAGAGCCAGCTTAAATAATGAAAAAAGGTTTATTGATACTTATTGCTTCCGTTTTTTGCTTAAATACCTATGCCCAGGTTGATCAGAAAGCATCGTATGAGTTTATTGAACGTATCATCCCCGGCAAATCGGGCGCATTCCTGGTTGAGCCAATAACGGCAGATAACAATAAAGACACGTTTGAGCTGGATAGCCGCGATGGTAAAATAGTTTTACGTGGTAACAACGGGCTATCTGTAGCTGCAGCTTTAAATTATTACCTTAAAACCTACTGCTTTTGCGATATAGGCTGGAATAGTACCAATTTAAACCTGCCTGCAAACCTGCCCGCGGTAACCGCCAAAATTCATAAAACCACGCCGTATCAATACCGCTATTACCTTAACTACTGCACATTTAATTATACCATGGCCTGGTGGGACTGGGCCCGCTGGCAAAAAGAAATTGACTGGATGGCGCTCAATGGCATTAACATGCCGTTGGCCATTACCGGCGAAGAAGCCATTTGGCAGGATGTATACAAAAGCATGGGCTTTACCGATAAAGAATTGGATGCCTTTTTCTGCGGACCGGCTTATTTTTCCTGGTTTTGGATGGGCAACATTGATGCCTGGGGCGGTCCGCTGCCACAGCATTGGATGGATAGCCATAGGGCACTGCAAAAAAAGATCCTCGAGCGCGAACGTTCATTCGGCATGAAACCGGTATTGTCGTCATTTACGGGCCACGTGCCGCCATCGTTTAAGGACAGGTTCCCGAAAGCTAAGGTAAAAAGGACCAACTGGGATGCAGGCTTTCCTGATGTATTCATTCTTGACCCCGACGATGAACTTTTTGAAACCATCGGCAAAAAATATATCGAGGCTCAAAACAAGGAGTTTGGTACCGATCATTTGTACTCGGCAGATACTTTTAACGAGAATGTGCCGCCCACCAATGATTCAACCTACCTTGATGGCATGAGCAAAAAAGTATTCCGTTCCATGACCGCTGCCGACCCAAAAGCTGTTTGGGTGATGCAGGGCTGGATGTTCCATTACAACAATAAATTCTGGCAGCCGCAACAAATAAAAGCCCTGCTGAATGCGGTACCTAACGACCAGATGATTGTACTTGATTTGTACAGCGATGCGCACCCGGTATGGAACCGTACCGAAGCCTATTATGGTAAGCCCTGGATTTGGAGTATGCTGCAAAACTTTGGCGGCAACATCAGCCTGTTTGGCCGCATGCGCCATGTGGCTGCCGATCCGGCCATTGCCCTGCATGACCCCGAATCAAAAAACATGGTAGGCATAGGCATAACCCCTGAGGGTATTGAGCAAAACCCGGCCCTGTTTGCCCTGATGTTGGAGAATGTTTGGCGCGATACCCCTATTGATGCCGATGCCTGGGTAAATAATTATGCCCACAGGCGCTATGGCCAAACCAATGCTAATGCATCCGAAGCGTGGCAGATATTATTGAACACGGTTTACAGCAGCGGCCTGAGCGAGGGCGGCCCCGAATCAATCATTGTGGCCAGGCCAACCATGCAGAAAACTATCGACAGGGTTTTAACTAAACTGAGCTATGATCCCCTAAAGCTGGCCAAAGCCTGGCAGCTGTTAGTAAACGCCGCCGATAGCCTGAAACAAAGCGACGGCTATCAGTACGATGTAATTGACGTGACCCGGCAGGTACTGGCTAATTATGCATCGCCATTGCAGCAAAAATTGGCATCGGCCTATAAAAGCGGCGATAAGGAAGCCTTTAAACAATACAGCACCGCCTTTTTACAGCTGATGGATGATATGGACGATTTGCTAAGCACCCGCAAAGATTTTTTATTAGGCAAATGGATTAACGAAGCCAGGGCCAATGGCATTACCGATAAAGAAAAGAATTTGTATGAGCTAAATGCCCGCGACCTGGTAGCCCTTTGGGGCGATAAAGAAAGCGGATTGAGCGAATACTCTAACAGGCAATGGGCAGGCTTAATAAAAGGCTATTACAAACAACGCTGGGAGCTATACTTTAGCCAGCTAAACAAAACCATGGCCACAGGCACCGCCTTTGATGCCAAAGCATTTGACGCCCAGGTAAAAAACGGGGAATGGCAATGGGTAAACAAACACGATAACGCCTATACTGATGTTGCCAAAGGCGACGGGGTAGAAAAGGCGAAGGCGCTGTTTGCAAAGTATAATAATTTGGTGTTGCAGGCGACGTATTAGCAGATATTCGGTTTTTTGTAGAGACGCATAATTGCGTCTCCCTGAGGACATTCCGAATTTGTAAGTCGTCAATTTGCATGTGTGATTTGCAGCCGGGAGACGCAATTATGCGTCTCTACATCGAAAAGGCAATACTTCCCAGCGGTCTGTGTCTTCACAGACCGCTGTTCTAATGTTTTCGATTAGGGGTGGGAGGTCCCACGAATGCATCTGGAAAAGAATGACGTATGTTATTTGGCGGCGACGACTCACCCCGAACATCGCTACGCTCGTTCTGCCCCTCTCTCCGACTGCGTCGCATAGAAGGGCTAAAAAAGAAAAATGGGGTTTACCCTCTATGCGGCGTAAGCCGGAGAGAGAGGGTCGGCCAGCGCAGCGTAGCCGGGGTGAGTCGTCGCCAGCGTTCAAATGACACGAAAGTTGGTCAAAAGATGAAAGAAGAAGCCCGCATTATCCACAACAACAAAATACATTGAATCATAAACACATGATCAAAAGCACATACCTCTTTCTAACAATTCTGATTTGCCTGGCATTCAATACAACCATAAAAGCCCAGGATAGTAACGACCACATCTTTCCGCCATCTGCAGCGGCTAAACCCTATATCAATTTTGATAACAAGGGCTTTTTGATAAATGGCAGTCGAACGTTCATCGTATCTGCAGGGTTGGAGTATGCCCGTATCCCCCACCAGCTTTGGTACGATAGGTTGCTGCGCATCAAGCGTGCGGGATTTAATTGTATCGAGATTTACACCATCTGGAATTTTCACGAAGCCCAGGAAGGCAAATTTGATTTTACCGGCGACCGCGATCTGAACCTGTTTTTAAAACAGGTTAATGAATTAGGCATGTACGCCATTGTACGCGTTGGTCCGTATTACTGTGCCGAATGGGATAACGGCGGTTACCCCATCTGGCTTAAGTTTAAAAAAGGTCTGAGTGTTCGGGAAGATAATCCATTGTTTGAAAAATATGTCGACAGGTTTTTTGATCACCTTTTACCTATCGTGATGAATAACCAGGTAAACAAAGGCGGGCCGGTGATAATGGTGCAGCTGGAGAACGAGCATCCCAAAGGATGGGGTACTGTTATGCCCGATGGCTATTTTAAACATTTGCAAACCAAGGCGCTGAGTATGGGCCTGCAGGTGCCTTACTTTTTTAGCGGCCTGCACCACGCCAGCGACCCGGCAGGAGATGGCAAACTGGACGACGCTGCGCGGCCAAACCCATGGTTTTCTACTGAGTTTTGGAGTGTATGGTACTCGCAATACGGCGCCAAACCGGGCGACGACCAGCTTTACGACAGGCGTACCTGGAAAATCATCGCCAACGGCGGCAATGGTTATAATTATTACATGGTGCACGGCGGATCGAACTTTGGGTACACCAATAACGATGAAGACGCGGCATCATACGATTACGGCGCGGCCATTGGCCAGGCAGGCGACTTAAGGCCGATATATTATGCCTTTAAACGGGCGGCTTTGTTTGCCCGCAGATTTCAGGACGTACTGGCAAATAGCGCAAACAATACTGACCAGTATAGCAAAATTGTTTCGGAACTAACGGTAAAAGTAAGTGCCCGCAAAAGCCCCGCCGGCGAAATTGTTTTCCTGGATAATACAGGTAAAGAGGCGATAACAACCCAACTGCATATTGATGATAACGTGCCTGGCAATAAAGTTACCATTTTACCCGGCGAGATTTATCCGCTGGTCCATAACTATAAGCTTAATGATGAGGTGATGCTGAACTGGGCTTTAACCCGGGTATTTATTACGATTAACCAGGGAGATGTTACTACCATTGTTACAGATGCCGAAGCCGGTACACCCCTTGCCCTATATTTTAAAACTCAGGGCAAGGCATCAACAGGAAACCCCAACGTAAAAATTGATGGCGAAAATGTAAGCATCAACCTAACTATGCCCTCTATTACCCAGCCATTAGAATATAGCTTTAAAGCCGGTACGCAAACCATCCGTGTACTGGCCATGAACAGGCAGCTAACAAATAAAACCTATATCGATAAGCCGCACAATACCCCCTACATTATATGTGGTGCGGATTATGTAGGAAAAATAGATATTAATGATCAGCCTTTTACCGCTGATATAGAGCAGCCATTATTAAAAGATAAAAAAGACCCGGTTTGGATTTACACGGCTCAAAAAACGGTGCTTTTAAAACAGATTCCATCACCAACGGTCAATCAGCCCAAAGCCATTGCACTCAACAACTGGGAATTTAAAAATGCTGCGGGCGCGGCGGCTGTAAATTATAATGCGGGCAAATGGCTATCCTCAAAAAATCCGGTTCCGATGGGTGCCGACGGCGATGTAACTGCCGATGCCTGGTATCGTACCACAATTACCACCTCTACCGCCGGTAAATACACCTTACAGGTAAAAGGCGGCGGCAGAGGGCAGGCTTTTGTTGATGGTAAGCCTGCCGCTAAATGGAAACTGAACGATGGAGAGCTAACGCTCGACCTGAAAAAAGGGAAACATACCCTCGCCATTTTTGCGGCGCATGATGGAAGGGACAAACTGGCCGCTTACCTTGGGCCGATTGATGAGGTAGACAGTAAAGGGGTGTTTGGTCCGGCGCTCATCAAAAAAGGAGGTCCGTTTATCAGCGAGTTAAGTAACTGGTATTTTGCCAGGGCCAATAAAATAAGCGATGTTAAACAAGGGCCACCAGCTTTTGATACCACCACATTTAAACCCTATAAAATAAACACCGATGTTTTTAATTTAAAGGAAGGATACGGCTGGTTTACCACAACTATACCGCAACAGCCCGCAGGCACATCAAAAATAACCCTGCAGTTTAAAAGTGTGGATGAAAATGCTACCATATTCATCAATGGCAAACAGGTACTTAAACACGATGGCTGGAACCAGCCTTTTGAAGTGAATATAACCGACGGCACTACTTTAACAGCACCTATACGGCTTGCTGTGTTTATAGAAAACTACTCTAACGAGGGCGGTATCGATCAGCCTGTAAAAATTAATGCCATTGGCGATGCGCCGGCCGTAACCGGCTGGAAAATGAAAGGCGGCCCCGGCGATGCGCTGGCTTTAAAAGGCTGGCAAAAATTTACCGGCGAGGTTAGAACCAATGCGCCTTGTTTTTACCGGTCATCATTTACCGTACCACAGGCAAAAGGAAAAACCTTTATCTGGCGGTTTGAGCCTAAGGGGCTGGGGCATGGCTCGGTATGGGTTAACGGGCACAACATTGGGCGGTACCCGGAGAAGATATCCATTACCAGTTTATACATTCCCGAATGCTGGCTAAAAACAGGCCCCAATCAATTGGTGATTTATGATGAAGATGGCAAACAGCCCGGTGATACACTAATAGTGGCCGAACCGGAAGCAGGCCGCGCTACAACACAAACAACTACAGATATTAAATAATCAATGAGTATTCGTTATTTGGTTTTAAATTCCCCCCTTGAGAGGGGGCGGGCAGGAATGGTGTAATGGCAGGGGTGTGTTTGAACGCGCGATAACACACCCCTGCCCCCTCTTGAGAGAGGAATCTAATACACCGGGCCGTTTGAACCAAATAGCATATAGTAAAGAAATAATCAATAAAACATGGCACTAACTACCGAACGGTTTACAGCACTAGATATTTTTAGGGGGATGACCATCTGTTTCATGATCATCGTAAACGCCCCCGGCTCGGGCGCGGATGTATGGACACCGCTTGACCACGCCCCATGGATAGGTTTTACACCAACCGACCTGGTTTTTCCGTCGTTCCTGTTTGCGGTGGGTAACGCCTTAAGCTTCTCTAAAAAGAAGTTTGAATCGGATGCCGCCTTTATCAGCAAAATATTTAAACGTACGGTTATCATCTTTTTATTAGGTTACCTCATGTACTGGTTCCCGTTCTTTCACCGCGTTGCCGATGGCTGGGCTTTTAACCCGCTAAACCATACCCGTATAATGGGTGTATTGCAGCGTATAGCCTTGTGTTACTTTTTTGGAGCTTTGATTGTTCACTACTGCTCTCAAAAAACGGCGGTTATTATATCGGGGTTACTGCTGGTTGGTTACTGGTTGTTTTTAATCCTATTTGGCGAGGCAGGCAAGGAGTATACCATGCTGGGCAATGCGGGCACCAAACTGGATATTGTATTGCTTGGCAACGATCATTTATACCACGACAAAGGTGGCCCCATAGCTTTTGACCCCGAAGGTTTACTAAGTACACTAACCGGGATAGTAAATGTGATAGGCGGTTTTTTAGCCGGCGCGTTCATCCAGCGTAAAGGTAAAACTTACGAAACAGTGGCCAAACTCATGATATTTGGCGGATTGCTTATCGTATCTGCCTTGTTCCTGGGCCAGTTTTTCCCGATAGCCAAAAAACTATGGACAAGCACTTTCTCGGTGCTCACCATCGGTATCGACCTTGCCATATTGGGCCTGCTGATATTTGTTATCGAAATAGAAAAAGTAAAACGTGGCACCAACTTTTTCCTCATCCTGGGGCGTAATTCATTAGCCATCTACTTGTTATCTGAATTGCTGCTTACCGTTTTTCAAACCATATGGGTAGCTCCCAAACTGAGTTTTTACGATTGGATAAACCGGGTATTTTACCAGCGGGTGTTCCCCGGCGCACTGGGCACACTGGTATTTGCCATTTGCTACATGTTGCTGTGCTGGCTGGTGGCTTATGTGTTGGATAAAAGGAAGATATACATTAAAATATGATAATGTTAAAGGTGTTAGGATATTATTGGAGAATGGTATTATACGTAGATAAAATGTCTATTCTACCGTCATTGCGAGGTACGAAGCAATCCCGAACTTTGCAGGATTGGGATGCCTTTGCCCACGATGCTTCGACGGGACTACCCGTCATGTGTTCTATTTTCGACGTAAGGAGGGCTGTCACCCTGAGCCTGTCGAAGGGTCGCGCGGAGAGGCCTTTGTCCGCTATCCTTCGACAGGCGCAGGATGACAGCCCTTTGAGTATTCCGCGGATTTTACGGCTCATAACTTTCATTTTAACCCTCTTCCTATCCCACACCGCCTCAGCCCAACAAACAAACCACCTGCCCTATGTAAACCCTTTCATCGGCACAGCCCAAAGTAATGTACTTACTAAATGGGGCAGCGAAGGTGGCACCTATCCCGGTGCTGTGGCGCCATCGGGTTTCATGCAGTTAAGCCCCGAAACCAGGTTTGGAAAGGGCTATAACTACGGCGATAGTGCTATTTGTTATTTTAGCTGCTTCAGGCATATGAGTGGCTTTCCCGAGGGCTCAGCCGGCAGGTTTTATGTGATGCCGGTTAAAGCAGTTGATGGATTTGAACCCCGTAAATACGGCCGAAAATTCTCGCACAGCAAAGAAACGGCAAGCCCCGGCTACTATAAGGTGAGTTTTGATGACGACCACAGTACCGTAGAGGCCGCAGCAACAACCCGTACGGGCATGTTCCGGTTTACATTTGCTGCCGGTTCATCACCGCAGTTGTTTATCAGCGAAGCCGGCAAGATCAGCGTAATATCCCCGAGTATAATCCAGGCCTCCGGTGGCAACATGGTTGTCAATTTTACCGAACCTTTTATCTCAAAAGAACAGGTTGACGGTGGCTGGATCTTCAGTTTTGCAGCATCTGTAAAGGGCGATAAAGTTATCGGGCTTAAATTGAGTGCTTCCACAGTTGGTTATGCAAGTGCCCAGCGCAATATAGACCAGGAAATAGGAGCATTATCCTTTGACCAGCTGCATAAACGCACCGCCAATGAGTGGCAAAAAAAACTGGCTGTTGTTGATGTAACCGACAGCAACGATGCCAATAAAACTGTTTTTTATACCGCCCTGTATCATTCGCTTTTAATCCCCTGGGTTATCGACGATGTTGATGGCCGTTATATGGGGACCGATGGCAACATCCACCAGAAAACAGGCGCTCACCAATATGGGGCTTTCTCTCCCTGGGATACTTTCCGCTCGCTGCACCCCCTGCTTACCCTGCTTTACCCGGATAAGCAACGGGATGTGATTTTATCCATGCTGGATATTTACAAACAAACCGGCCACCTGCCAACCGAATCTATGACAGGCAACCACGCTATACCCATTATTGTAGATAGCTACCTGAAAGGCATCACCGGTTTTGATAAGCAGCTGGCTTATATCGCCATGAAGAAAAGCGTACTGGAGCCTCCGTTTGTCCAGCCGGATATGGAGATCTTTAATCAAAAAGGTTACATCCCCTTTACCCGGTCCGAGTCGGTTACCCGCACGGTTGAATATGCCTATGACGACTGGGCCTTATCGCAATTTGCCAAAAATGTTGTCCATAATGATAAAGACTATCACCTGTTGCAAAGGCGTGGCTACAGCTACCGCAACCTTTTAAATAACGATCAACTATTGCTGTTGCCCCGCAACGATAATGAGTTTAAATTACAGCCCGGCATGTCGGGTTATAAAGAAGGGGATAAGTGGGTGTATTCCTACTTTGTGCCCCAAAACACAAAAGACCTTATTAACCTCACAGGCGGCACCGATCAATTTGCCCGCCGGCTCGATTCGGCGCTTAGCAATAATGTGATCTTGTTTGATAACGAGACTGTATTTCATTTGCCCTACCTTTTTAACCAGGCAGGCAAACCGGCATTAACCCAAAAATGGTTACAACAAATTATGCTGCATCGTTTTAGCAACAGCCCCGGCGGCCTGCCCGGTAATGACGACCTCGGCTCAACATCCAGCTGGTATGTTTTTAGCGCCATGGGTATTTACCCGGTTTGCCCCGGCAAGCCTTACTATGCTATCGGCACGCCGTTGTTTAAATATGTTACACTGCACCTGCCAAACGGAAAGCAGTTTACTGTAAGTAGTAATGTTTCAGATGCAAAAGGTTATGTAAAGGCTTTAACTGTTAATGGCAAACCCTGGCAGCAGTTAAGCCTGCCGCATTCGGTATTAACAGCCGGAGGTTCGATGATTTTTGATTTAGCAGATAAGGCAGGCAATTGGCCAAATGATAATAACCCTGTTGAGTTATCGGAAACAAAGCAAGGCCCTGGCTTTAAAATATTGAGTTGCTCGGTGTCAAAAAACAATGTTGCGCCCGATGAACCTTTCACTGTTCATTTTTCAGTCAGTAACTCGGGTGCTACCGGCGTTAAAATTGTTACGCTATTGGTAAATGGCAAACCGTATGCTTACAAAAATTGCATGATAGTTTCGGGTGGCACTCAAACAGGCTCGTTGGTATGCCGGCTTTACCCCATCGGAAAAACGGAACTTAAGTTGGAGGGGTTGCCCCCGGTTATGGTTGATGTAAAACTGCCGCCAAATCCGCCGGCTTATCCTTTCAAAATTACAAGCCTTACCGCTACCGCAATGCTTAAAGTCAATGAGCCGCAGCATCTCGCTTATATCGTCCAAAATATTGGCGGCATAAAGCATACTTTTAACATCCCAATAACCCAAAACGGCTCCTTGATTTTTACCGATACCGTTGTTTTGGAACCCGGCGAAAAAAGGGTGATAGAACACGTACTGGCAGGCGCTTCAAAAGGATTCCAAAGGATATCCGCAGGTGATCAAAAGGTGGTTTATAAGGTGTATAAAGACAATGTTGAATCGCTTTTGCTTGATCTTTCTCCTATAGATTATTTAGCCAATAATTCAGTAAAAGACAACTCCGGATTTCAGCATAACGGGCAAATTACCATTACTCAGAAACCTAAAACCAGCGGCAGGCTGGGGTTTAATGAGCATACTTTTGTAGAGGTTCCCAGCACTCCCGCCCTGGATAACATGGCCGAAACCATTACCATGATGGGCTGGGTATACCCCACCGGGAACGAAAAAGGATTGGTTGATATGATAACCAAAGGCGATAGCCACGTTTTGCAGGTAACAGATCATCAAACGCTTACTTTTTTTGCCGGCGGCTGGGGCCGTGGCGATTGCACCGTTAACCTGCCCGCTAATTGGAATAATCATTGGCACCACATTGCCGGAGTATGCACGGGTAAAACACTCTACCTGTATATCGACGGTGCATTGGCGGGCACCACCGTGATGGAAACCACGGCAAACCTATCTGTAACCAACAAATGGACTTTAGGCAGAAATGAAGAGTTTCCGTCTGAAAGGATTTTTCATGGATATATGGATAAGGTAAAAGTTTACCAGGCGGCCCTAAGCGCTGATGAAGTATTGCAGATAGTAAAAACTGAAAAACCAACAGACAGCCCCAATTAATTACATTGCCAACTTTAAAAGTTATCGGATAATATGTGGGAGAAAAGCATTTTTATTGTTCTATAGTTTATCGGGGTGGCGGTTAAGTTAGTCCTCTCCCCCTTACAAACAGTTTTACCTCACCTGCGCTTCAGCCACCAATTCCTCATCGTTGGTTTTAGCTGCAACAGGCGCTGTGCGCTTTTTTACTACTTCGTCAAAACTTTTTTCGTAGTCGGGGTGGTTGGTGCCCATCAGCCTGTCCCAGATGTTAAAATACAGGCCGTAGTTGCATTTAACCAGGCGGTGGTGCATGTTATGATGGGTTGATGTATTATGCCATTTAAACAGCTTATTGCTGGCAAAGCCTTTCGGAAAAAGCTCGAAACCCAGGTGCCCTGTTACATTAAGCAATAGTGAATATAACGAGAACAGGGTTAATGCTGTGCCATGATACGGAATGGTGAATGCTATCAGGGGCACAATGCCTACTTCTATAACAGCCTCAAGCGGGTGAAAAGCGTATGCCGCAAATGGGGTTGGATTGGTAGATAGGTGATGGGTTTTATGTACCGCTTTAAATAAAGGCTTCCAGTGCATGGCACGGTGTGTCCAATAAAAATAGGTATCATGCATCAATATCATCAGCACAATACTGAAAACGTAGTAACCCCATCCTTTATCGCTGATATTGGGATAAATACGGGTTAACCCGGCTTTACTTGCGTAAATAACACCCATGATAACCAGGCCGAAAATAATGATGGTGATAAATGAGTTCACCACCTCGCGGATCACGTGTTTATTTTCGGGATATCGCTGCTGTATTTTGGCGCGCCAGATGGTTTTATTCTTCCACACATAAAACACCAGGTAAAATGATCCTGCAAATAACAGGTAACGCACAGCCAGCCGAAGTAAAACGTTGGATATGGTGATCAGATCATCTATGCGAAGGCCTTTAAACATCTTTTTATTAAACGTTTAACAATGATAAGTTTATATAGTTCAAACTAAAAATCCTTATTCAATAGTTTTTCCAGCTCGGCAAAGCTGATGTTCATTTTTACCCGGCCTTGTTTGGCGTAGGATAATTCGCCGGTTTCTTCGGATATAATGATGGCTGTTGCTTCGTTGGCTTCGGTTACGCCGATGCCTGCACGGTGGCGCAGGCCAAATTGCGCGGGCAGATCGGTCTTCTCGGTCAGCGGCAAAATGCAGCTGGCCGATTTAATCTTGTTTTCGGCAATCACCACGGCCCCATCATGCAGGGGGCTTGTTTTTTGAAAAATACTTTCCAGCAATCGTTTAGATATCCGGGCTTCAACAACCTCGCAACTATTTTGGTAAAACTGCTCGTCGTAATATTTGGCAAACACAATGAGGGCGCCGGTTTTAGTTTGCTTCAGGCTTTTACAGGCATCAATAATGGGTTTAATGCGGGCGTAGTTGTTTTTCTCCACCTCCTTTTTACCAAAAAAATACTGCCACCAGGCCTTATTGCGCTGCAAGGATGCGTTTTTACCTACCAGCAGCAAAAACTTCCGGATTTCCTGTTGAAAAACGATGATCACCACGATAATACCTACATCAACCACCTTTTTCAGGATGCCGGCCAATAGCGGCATTTTGGTTTCGGGCACAATAAAGTACAGCAGGTATATAAATGCAAGCCCGATAAAAATATTAGCGGCTATAGTACCACGCAGCAGGTTGTAAAGCTGGTATATGATGGTTGCCAGCAACAGGATATCCAGTATGGCAAAAGGGGTAATTTTAAGGCTGCTTAAAAAGGATTGCATTTACGAAGTTAACAAGTTTCGGCAAGTTAAAAAGTACAGTTGTTATAACGGAAAGCCGTAAATTAATTTAGTTAACAGCACTAAGTCGTAAGTTATAAGCCATAAGTCGAATTTGCTCTTTTTTTGACTTAGACCTTAAGACTTTCGACTAAGGACTATCCGCATTAGTTACCCGGCATATATGGGCCACCAGGCACACCCCAACCCCAGGCGGGCATTGGTGCATCAATAGCCTCGGTTGCTTCGCTCTCTTTTGAGTTGATAACCGCAATGCGTGTACCCCACTCCAGGTAAGCCAAAAATGCCGACCGGAATTCGGGGTCGTTGGGTAGTTGTAATTCGTCGGCAGTTTGCAGCAACAGTTCCATCCAGCGTTTGCGGTGGGTCTCGGTCAGGTATTTTTGCAGGTGTTTGCTTATCATAATAAAATGGCTGCCCTCCTCCTCGCTATAAGTTTTAGGCCCGCCCAAAACCTCGGCAACAAAATGGGCAACATGCAGGCGGTGCTGTGCCGACATGTGCTTAAATACCGGCTCCAGCAGTTCGTCGGCCAAAACCTTATCGTAAAACTTATCAAACAACCTTTCAAACGCCGACATACCACCGGCCCACTCAAAAAGCGAAGGGATTTTATTAGCTGCCATATCTTGATACCATTAACTCAGAATAAAGATAGCAGAGAACAACCTAAAATGTGGAATTAAATCAGGAATCTTTACTTATTCCGTTCGGTAGTAAAACGTACCAGCTGCTCCAGCGCACTATGCGAGTCGCTCGGTGGGAAGGTGTTCAGAATTTCAAAAGCCTCGTCCTGGTATTTTTTCATCTGGGTTTCGGCATATTGCAAACCGCCCGTTTCGTTCACAAATCTTATGATCTGGGCAATTTTGGCAGGGTCGTCGTTATGGTTCTTAACCAGGTTGATGATCCTTTTCTTTTCCGCCGGTGTTGTATTGGCCAGCGAATAAATAAGGGGAAGGGTAACTTTTTTTTCTTTGATATCAATACCCAGGGGCTTGCCCACATCGTCGGTACCAAAATCAAACATATCATCCTTGATCTGAAAAGCGATGCCTATTTTTTCGCCAAAAAGGCGCATCTTTTCAACTACCTCGTCGTTTGCACCAGCCGATGAGGCTCCGCAGGCGCAGCAGGAAGCAATAAGCGAAGCAGTTTTCTGGCGGATGACCTCGTAATAAACAGGTTCGCCAATATCCATCCGGCGCACTTTTTCTATCTGCATCAGTTCGCCTTCGCTCATTTGCCTAACAGCCTCCGAAACAATGCGCAGTAATTGAAAATCGTTATTTTCGATAGAAAGCAGTAAACCTTTGGATAGCAGGTAATCGCCAACCAAAACGGCAATTTTGTTTTTCCATAAAGCGTTGATGGAGAAGAAACCGCGGCGTTGGTAAGAGTTATCAACCACATCATCATGCACCAGCGAAGCGGTGTGCAACAACTCGACCAAAGCCGCCCCCCTGTGGGTAGATTCATTGATGCCGCCGCAAATTTTGGCAGCAAAAAAAACAAACATTGGCCTTATTTGCTTGCCCTTACGTTTAACAATATAATGGGTAATACGATCCAGTAACGGTACCGAGCTATGCATAGAAGACTTGAACTTCTCCTCGAACGCATCAATATCGGCAGCGATAGGTTTCTTAATGTCGTTGATGCTCAGCATTTAAACTAAACAAGCTTTTATGGGTGTAAAACTGCCATGTGGCAATATGAGGCAAACATAAGCTAAAATTATTTATCTGCATTGATGCAGAATATTTTTTACCCAAATTAAACTATCTGATCAGCAAACAGTCAATACCAATGATTGCCATATTTATAAGTTGAGTTAAAGTTTTGTGTGTGCGGGTTACCTTAAAAAAGGTGCCCGCTTTTTTATTAGCGGCAAATGCAATAATATTTTACCTTTGCAATCCATTTAGCAAATACGGAGAGGTGTCTGAGTGGTCGAAAGAGCACGCCTGGAAAGTGTGTATACTTCAAAAGGGTATCGAGGGTTCGAATCCCTCCCTCTCCGCAAACTACGTTTTAAAAAACAACAAAAACGCTGTAAATAAATAATTTACGGCGTTTTCTGTTTATATCAAAAGTCAAAATAAACCAAATAATCGCATACTTCTGGTGACCTCTGGGTGACCCGTCGAAGCCAAAAACCAACAGGTCATCAGAAATCTTATAAAATCCTGAAAATAAAGATATTAAATAACAAAACATCTTAATTTCAGAATGATTAAAAACTACTTTTATTCACTTAAAAAGCAACCTGCGATGAACAAAATTTTTGTGCTACTCTTTTACGTAAAGAGGTCTAAAATTACCGGTGAAGGAACAGCACCGGTTTATCATTGACAGTTTCCAATACTTAGTTAGAATAACATTAAATAGCAACGACCTGCTTTTTCCAAATTTCTACAACCTGTATTCCATTTGCTGCGGTAAAGTTAAGCGTAAGCTCAGTATGCTCCTGATTAAATTCAAACCTTATCTTAAAGTCTGTACCTAAAGGAGAATTACTTATCATTGTTGGGCTTCGATATAATGTTTTTTCCAAGTAATACTGACCGTCAATTTTATAAGTGCCGTTGTGTGTGGTAATAGGTTTATTATTCTGCATGAGCATATTAGCAAAAGTCTTGTCGGCATTAAAAATTTTGAGATAACCGTCAAGGGCTTTCATTGGAATATTATTGTACGATTGCCGCGCCAGTTCCCAGGTGCCGACAAATTGTTTCTCATCAGATTGAGCGTAGGAGATAATCACTACCAGGTGCAAAATGATGAAAATGATTGCGAGTCTCTTAATTGTTTTCATATAAGGTGTCATAGTTGATTTTATAGTGCTGACTTATCTGACATAGAGCTTCCTGTCGGAAGATTTGATCGTGATAAAGGTTCGATGGGTTAGATATTTAAAACGGCGTTAAGTAACTTATTCTCGGCATAGGTCCTGATTACGTCTATTTCTGAAGAATCTCCTTTTCCGGGGTGTCATAACATATATATTTCTTGACATGGCGTATAGTTTTGATGATATATGGAATCGGCAAGTTTTAATTATTAGTCTGAAATTTTTTCTGTCCCTCCTCTACTTTTTTCAGCTGTTCATATAATTTTGAATTGTTCGGTATCTTTGATCCTGAGCCTTTTCCATCAGCAGTGCTTTCTTCATACCTCTCAAGATTATTGACATCGTTAAGATTATATATAGCTGGGAAACGTGCCGGGGAACTCTCATATAATGTTTCCTAACTGGTGGCATATTGTCCGACACAGTCTGCAGCATCCGGGTTGGAGTAATGTTTCGCCTGAACCAGCTGCGGCACTTCACCCCATGCGCGTTCAACCCGGCCGTCTGCGTTTTGGGCATTCCAATTATCTACATTATCTCCTACCTTAAATATCATAACTGAAAGTTATCTTGTGTTTACCTATAAAGTAGGCCCGTTCAATCCCGGCCAGAACAATAGGGCAAGCCTTTTCTTATAAGCTTAATTGGTTTATAACATTTAGCGCTAATAATGTTATTTGCAGGCAAGATCAAATTTTAATGGTTCAGCGTTCGCCTCTTGTAGGTGAGACAAACGCTGAATCATTAAAAAGTGTACTATCAAAATTTAGCGGAAAAAGTTAGTATGTAGCGCATAAAAGTTTAGATATTTTAGCCATCAATGTTCTGATTGACCAGGAATTTCAGGAATGCCCGGATCATCAAGAACCTGCACCGTTGTGACCGGGCCTACGGTCTTCCAGTCTTGCATTACCCAGACAACCTTCTTGTCCCTGGTCACTTCTACCATCTGCGGGCCCTTGCCATTATTGTCACCCCGCGATGTAAAAATGGTATTACCATTGGCTAAACGGGTACAGGTTTGGGGCGCGGTAGCAAACTGATACGCCTCCGGCAGGTCGGTTTTGGTATTGAATTCCCATACTGTCTCCCCTTTTTTATTAACCTCCTGTGCTTTTGAGTCGGCCTCATTGGTAATCAATGTATTTCCATTTTTTAAACGAAGAGCCGACCATGGCTGCCTGCAAGCGTACCTCCAGATTTCTTTAAAGTCCTTGTCGTATTCTACAACATATCCTAGTCCAAAAACGGAAACGAGATAAGTTCCATCGGCGGTAATACGGGCCCTCCGATATTGGCCATGGATGTTATCTGGGTTCGGTGGTTGCGAATATGGAAGCTCATGTTCAACCTCTACAGCACCTGTCTTAATATTTACAACCATCAGTTTGGCCGGCAAACCGTTCACCACAAACATCACCTTGTCCAGGCCAATAGGTTGACAAGTATGAATTTCGGTATGTTTAGGTCCGGGTCCGGGATCGCAATCATAACGCCACACCACTTTTTTATCCGGTGTGATTTCTTCTACATATTCCATTCGGGAAAACAGGATATTACCATTTGAAAGCATCCATACATCATCATATTCATAGCTTGTACCTGTAGAATAGGTCCAGATCACTTTGCCTTTATTAACCAGGAACATTTTATCGTAGTTTTCGCCCACCAGCAGCATAGAATGCTGCGCCAACCCCATACCCGGCAGGTTTGCAGGTGTTTCTCCTTTAACCCAGCTACCCGCAACAGCAGGGGTTTCACCTGGGCCTACTTCAGGAACATTAGGAGCTGTAAAAAGATTAAGCACGTCCATACATGGTGTGGCCCTTGAAAATACATTTTTCGCTCCCACAGTTTTATCTTTCTTTTGTGCAGCGACAAGATTTGTAAAACCTAACAAAAACAAAATTACAAGGATACTTTTGATGTGTGTCATGATAATTATCGATTAATATTCGTTATTGAATTTTCGGCTATTTAAATAGTTGGTAACCGGGCATTATTGGATAATATGTTTGCAGAAAGTTAAGTTTCCTGAAAAAACAGCCGCTTGTTCAGGATGTGATCATCTATTGCGTAGTAATTGTCAGGGTTTTACCTTTCTTCAAGTCTGCATCGTCAATAAAATAGCCGTTTACTTTTTGATCGTTCCAGGCTATACCCGTTATTTTGCGGCCTTTACCTTTTTTAATAATGGTGGTAGGTTTTGCACCCAGGTTCAACGTTACCTTATCGAACAGTGGCACAGTAACAATATATTTCGGATCAGCAGGCGAAAATGTATAAAATCCCATCGCATTATACACAAACCAAGCCGACATTTCGCCTGCATCGTCCATACCTGGATAGGCCAGTTTGTACTTACCCATGCCGTAAAAATGATTCATAATACTATCCAGGTACATTTGCGCTTTTGGTTGTTGACCTACAAAATAATAGTAATAGGTAGTACTATGGTCAGGTTGATTACCCTGACAGTAATTGCCAATAAAGGCCGACATATTAGCTGCTTCGCGTCCATTATATGGCGTAGTGTACAAGGCATCCAGTTTTTTCTCTGCAGCGGCTTTGCTGCCAAAAAGTGAGATTAACCCGTTTGGATCATGCGGGGCAAAGAAAGTTGACTCCCAGGCATTCGCTTCGCGGTACATGTATTCGTAATATACAAAGCCCGGATCGAAATTCTTTACCCAACTGCCATCGGCCAAACGGCCTTGCATAAACCCTGTTTCGGGGTTAAAAACATTTTTATAGTTACCGGCGCGCTTCATCAACATATCATAGCTTTGGGTGTCGCCCAACGCTTTCGCTAACCTGGCGGTAGCATAATCGTCATAAGCATATTCCAGGGTTTTGGTAACTGCAGCTTTTCGGACAATGCCAAGCGTAGGTTTTTCTACCGCGTCTTCGGCTATGTAGCCTTTTGTATTGTATTCATCTATGTATTTACGGGTACCCTCAACGGTAGCGTTTTTCAACATCAGTTCGTAGGCGCCTTTTACATCGTAATCTCTTAGTCCTCTTAAATACGATCCCGCGATAATTACCGAGGCGTGGTCGCCGTGAAAAAATGTCGGCATGAAGCCACTTATTTTACCTTTGTCAACCAGCGATTGTATAACGTCGTTAAGTACTTTTGGCGATAACATGCCCAACAATACATCTTTGTTCCGATAGTCGTCCCAAATGGATGGTTCGGTATAATAATTAAAGCCCTTGTTAACCACCTTACCGCTTATATCGGTAAAATCGCCATTGGCATCACTTCGTAATGCAGGCCAAAGGAATGATCGATAAAGGCAGGAATAAAATAATCCTTTCTGGCGATCCGTACCGCCCGTAACTTGTATTTTGCCGAGCAAGTTGTTCCATGCGGCGGTGGCCTCCGTTCTAACTTGTATAAAGGTCTTTCCCAACATTTCCTTCTGCAAGTTCGCTTTAGCATTTTCAACAGAAACATAGGAAAAGCCGATTTGCAATTCCAAAGGCTTTGCGGCATCTCCAAAACTGATCACCGGCGTCTTTTTCGGTCCTGCTGGCCTTTCCCGGCGGCCGTGGGCCTGGGTTGCAGAAGCCGCCGCGGTTAGGGTGTCTATTCCGGTGATCTTGTGATTAGACACCGCGTAGAAATACATTTTTTCGCCGGTCTGTTGAAACCCGATTAGCACATTGTCGCCCACGCGGTCAATTTTCCAGCTACGTACTCCTTCATTGGCCATTGACAGGTCGGCGATGAGTTTTTTATTGGTGTTTGATTTGTAGGTATACCGATGGAATGCACAACGTAAGGTTGAAGTTAGTTCGGCATTTACACCATAACGCTGCAAATAAACCTGATAATAGCCAGGATGAGCCGACTCGTTTTTATGACTGTAAGGCGACTCATAATCATCAGCGGAAAAATTGCTGCCTGATGCGGGCATCAGCGGAATGTTACATAAATTCCAGTGGCCTTTGCTGGTGTGAGCAAAGCCATAAATAACAGTATCCTCATACTGGTAACCAGAACCGCTATGGAATTGTGTTACCGGGGTTAATTGCACCATCGCGTTGGGTAAGGATGCGCCGGGAAATACTTCAGCGCCCCAGCTACGATAGGTAGGCACAAAGCCAAGATCTTTAGGGTCCCATAAAGTAGCGGTGCCCAATAAAGGGTTTACGTAAGATGTTACGGGCGTTGGCGGGGTCTTTTTCTGGGCTTGGGCATAGGTTGTTGCCAGAAAAAATAATACAGTTAGTAAAACGTTTCTTTTCATGTTATTTATAATTATCGGGTACTTAATAGCTGGCAAATAAATGCCCCTTGTAGTACCCGGTTATTTGCATAGCGGTGCTAAGCTTTGGAAAGCCGATTTGGGCCGCCACCTTCGGTGTAATAAAACCGGTTATATTCACGCTGTATATGATTTTACCGATGTGTATTTTTACAAGCTTATTGCCATTGGTTTATTATTGTTCAAAGGTAAATATCGCTGCGGGTAAACCTTCTTTATTATACAGGGTAACGCTGCTTTCATCGCTCCCGGCGTATCTTACATAAACCGGGTTAGCCACGTCCGGGTTGCTTACCACCACTTTATTATTTTACTATTTTGGCGTCTGCAGCTTTCCATCGGTATCATATGTCCAGATATTGTTATTATGTTGCTCAGTAAAAAAACAACTCCCTTTTTTTCGACCGAAGAGCCCTCCGTAAAGTGGAATTGACGCGCAACCAGTTTTGGCTTGGTCAAAGTATCGCATAGAAGCGCCTCCCGCAAAAACGCGATCGGCGATATGAGCGTTCGCAGCAACACGCCCGCTGCCAGGCTATTCTTTTTTATCATTATTTCATTTTTTGTGAGGGTCTATGGGCAATAGGCCGGTTTATATGAGCAATAATAATCATAAGTTTTTAGGCTGGTGCGATGTAGGTGGTGCGATGTACGCTTCGTCAATAAATATGTACAATAAGGCAATCGAGCGATTGATTTAAGCAAGTTATTTATGCCGAATTAAGGGTACCAGACCGTCTGTTCAATAGGGCCAAAGTCCGCATTGATCGCAATTAATGCTTAACCAATCATTTCGCTGGTTCATTGCCACAGGATATAACTTATCAAGGTTTCCCATTGCTCCATTTTCAGGGCGAATCAGGATCTGTTTTGACCAGCTCTCTGGCTAAATAGCCCCTATGGGCATTTCAATAGGAGGATTTTGATGCAAGGCGTGGGGTTAGCCACGTAGTTTGAAAAATTTTTCTCGTTTATTTCAGCTTGACCATTTGCATTTACCTAAATGGCGGTAAGTAGAAATAAAACGATTGCAAACCTGTTGTGCCTTCCTGATGAATATCCTTTTAACATTTCAATATTATTTATTGGTTCATTTTTTGGATCGTTAGGCTTAACTATCCAATCCAGCGTAACGGCGAGCAAGCTGATCCATACCAATTTAATAAGATAGATTCCATGGTACAGGCTATTATTTTCATTAAATATTTTTCGATAACCTTACAATTTGAAGTTACGAAATGGCGCCATCAAACAGATCAATAAAATACAGTTGGTAAAAGTTCAATTAGGATATTAACCATCCGGCAGGACATAAGCAAGTGGAAAATGCCAAATGAAACATCTGTCCATGATTTTAATCAGGAAGTAGGTTGTATCTACAAAGCGGAACGATATAAGGTTCGCGATAACGGCGCAATACTACGATGCCGGGATGGTGGTAAGCGGAAGCGTGCAATTGATAATCAATGGCCTTTTGATAAGTCTAATTTCAAAACTGGATATATGAAAATTGCTTGTGTACCTATTCATAGGATAGTAGCGGTCGCTTTCCTCGAAACCAAACCGACTACTAATCATGTTGTTGACCCATAGATACTAACAAACGAATAATCGGCCTGAAAATTCACGATGGGTTACAAGGCTGGATGCTGAAGAACCAGCGGCTATTCTGACTGATCACATCCAGCCATCTCCAGGGGTAATTTGCTACTGAAAACCCGGCATCAAAGTCCTGGTTGTAAAATGAAGGAACAACCGGTATAATGGTTATTGCCGCATAAACAGTAAATGTTCGTAAAAGAAGTCTGTTATACCACTACCATTGAGGAGCGGCGAAATCGTTTGTATTTGCCATTATCCCAGCCTTTTATTAACCTCGCTCCAGTTAATTACATTCCACCAACCGGCAACATATTCATTACGCCTGTTTTGGTATTTAAGATAGTAGGCGTGCTCCCAAACATCAAGTGCCAGCAAAGGAACACCTTTTACTGTAGCATTATCAAACAATGGATTATCCTGGTTAGCTGTAGAAGCGATGGTTAGCTTACCGTTAACAATCACCAGCCACACCCAGCCCGATCCAAAACGTGTTAACGCAGCCTGCGTAAATTGTTCCTTAAACTTGTCAAAAGATCCAAATGCCCCGTTCAAAGCGTCTTTGATCTTTCCATCAGGCGCGGTTGAGTTTGGCGTAAGGCTTTGCCAGAAAAAATTATGGTTCCAGGCCCCGCCCCCGTTATTACGCGCTTTGGGCGAAAGCTGTGAAGCGTGATCAAAAAACTCCTTTTCGGTAGTAAAACTTAATTTTTCGGCAACTATAGCTTCATTTACATTTTTGATGTAAGCAGCATGATGCTTGCTATAATGTATCTCGTTTGTGAGCGCATCTATATGCGGCTCCAGCGCTTTATAATCAAAGCCCAGCGGTACTTGTGCAAACTTCAGCACATCGCCCGGTATAGTTGCTGGGCTTTTCGAGGTCGCGTACGTGTCTTCACTGCTTAAGATCAGCGGCCCGGTTACGGCGATGGCAGCGGTTACTTTTATTGCATTTTCAATAAATTTTCTGCGATTATTGCTTTTCATGATGGATGTTGATTAGTTATGAAATTGATTGATTAAGAAATAAAGCTGCCCGGAAAAAAACCGGGACAGCTCCATTGGCACATCTATTAAATCACTGCTATTTGTGCTATGTTTTTTATTAATTATGGGTAATGATAGTTGCGCCAACATCAGTGGTGCCCGGTGTGCCATTGATGTAAATGGTATATATTTTACCAGGCGCCAGCACTACATTGGTTAACTTGTTGTTCAGTATACTTACCGCAGAATGATCTGAAGATTTGCTTACAGAGAAGTTAACCGTACCCGCATCAACGGTAACAAACGGGCCAAGTGACCAAACGTTGAATCCGGTACCAGAAAGTATTGATCCGCCCGCACGGCCGTACACCGTATTGGTAAACAGGGCAGCCTGTCCGGTAATTCCAAAATCAACAGCCGCATTGCCAGGTGCCAGGTGTACAAATCTCACTTTGGCCTTACCGGCAGCGGGCGCACTCAGGTCATCATAAAAAAGGATGAGTGAATCGGCTGTGGCTTTGGTGTTTTTTACCGCAAATACCGTATGATAGTAAGTAGCTATGGGCCCGTTGGGGCCACCCGTAGTTGTAAAAGCAGCACTGTTGCCAAACTGGCGTGACGCTTTGTAAGATGTATTGGAGCCTTCTGTAAAGTTGATCTGTACATCGCCAAACTGAGTGTCCAGGTAGTCGGTTTTCGCGTTTATGGTTACGGCCGTTTTGGTTACCTGGGTGGTATACGTCCAAAACTGGATGCCAACGTTTACCGGCCTTGCGTTTACAAAACTGATATGTGCTGCAAGTGCCGGCCTGTTTGCATCGTTAATATTCAGGTAGTCTGTTTTTTTGCAGGAGGTTGCCATAAACAATACACCCGCTAAAAGTAAGGTTAATTGATATAGCGCTGGTTTTAACACCAACCTGTATTTATTATAATTTTTCTTATTCATGATATGTAGCTTATAAATGAGCGGATAGTTTGATAAATGGCTGAATGCCTGCACTGCCGTTTTGAATACCCACAACAGTAGGGTTGCGCAAACCGGCTATAGATGGGTCGGTATAATCGCCCAATACATTAAATACGTTGTTTACACCGGCAGTAGCCTGTAGTTTGGAGGTAAATTTGTATCCTACCGAAAAGTCGGTAACCCAGATGGGTTTCAGGGTTTGGTAAAAATATACCGGGTTAAGCGGGTCGGCAGCACTGAGCAGGGAGGCTGTTGTAACTTTGCCAAAATACACTGTTCTTAACAGGAAAGTGAATTTGTCAAGGCTGTAAATCCCCTGCAGGTTAATTTTTTGTGCAGGGATATTTGTAGTAACCCTGGCCCGTTCGCCTGGGCTCAGTATCACATTCTTATAAGCTTCCAGTCCTTTCGGGGTATTTACTTTGGTGACCTCGTTTTTTGAAAAATTTCCGCCGAAGAGGAAATTGATATTTCCTTTAGCCAGCAATACTTTATAACTACCGGTAAATTCTACCCCTTTGGTACGGGTGCTGAATTCATTGTAAAAGAAATTTGCCTGTGCCGCGCCTGTTTGCTGAAAAAGCGTTTTAACATCTGCCGGAAGATTGGCATCTGTTGAGGTAAAGTTACCCGTATTACCTACCCTGTTATCGATGTTAATCAGGTAAGCGTCAACGGTTAATTCAACGTTACTGCCGGGTGCCGATGTAAGGCCCAGTGCATATCCTTTTGATTTTTCGGGCGTAAGTTTAGGAATACCTAATGCCCTTGCTGCCGCACTTTGATTTGATGCGGTTAAAATATCCACTCCTCTGCCCTGCTGAAATGTAGTAGAAACGGAGGTGTAATAAGACTGCGCCAGGTCTGGTGCCCGGAAGCCTGTATTGGCCGATCCGCGGATGTTGAGCCACCTGGCAAAACTGTAACGAGTGGCAGCTTTCCAGGTAAATACATTGCCAAAATCTGAAAAATACTCTGCACGCCCGGCACCCGATATCAGCCAGGCCTTGGTTACGTTGAGTTCTACATCGGCATACCCGGCAGTTACTGAACGGCTTACGTTGACCGCGTTTTCGGGCCGGAAACCTAAGTGGATCTGTGAACCTGCGGCCAGGCCGTTCAGCGACGTTACACCCGCATTTGACAAATAGGGAATACCGCCAACAGTTGTATCAACATCAACAATAGTACGCTGATCTGCCTTTGAATACGACCCTTCTTCACCGGCGATGATCTGGAAGCTTTCTATCCTATGCTGTGCTCCAAAAGCCACATTCAGGCCTTTTAAAGCTTTTTCAAAGTAACGATTGAAGTCGAGCCCGGTGGTATTTTGTCCGGCATTATATCTCCCTGCATCAAAACTGGTAGGGCTTTTTAGCCCCAGGCTGGCGTTTAAAGAATTATCAACCCTATTGGTAAAACTATTTTTTCCAAACACGTTAGATAGATCCACGTTCCAATCACCAACCTTTCCTTTTATACCTACGGCAATTGATCCATCTACTATATTATTTTCCATGGCAGGTAAAAACCCATCCGGATAAATAAAATTATTGTTCCTTGATGTCCAGCCCGGCAAACGGTAAACGGCGGTAAACTGAGAATTACGGCTGCTGATAGCACCAAAAGCGTATATATCGGTAGTCTTATTTAATGGGAAGCCTGCATTAAAAGACAGTAATGCATCCTGGCCAGCGTTTGCCCCGCCGCCACGTTGATCAAAAAAATGACGGTCGATACCACGGCTTTTCAAAATGGCGTCGTCAATTTCTTTGGTATAAATGGCATCATAAGCGCGGGTATTGGCACCGCCGCCATAAATAGGACCATTGTATAATCCGGCGTCTTTTCTTCCGGCGGGCAGCGCGATAGCCTGCGTGGCGTATTCGGCAGTAGCATTAATATAGCCGCCTGTGTTGCCTAAACCAACCCCATAGTTTACGCTGGTACGGGTTATTGCCCCGTCGCCACGCCTTCGGGTGCTGCCAGAAGTACTAACAGCAAGGTCATCTGTTTTTTTCTTAAGCACAATATTGATAACGCCGGCTATTGCATCTGATCCGTATTGGGCAGCCGCGCCGTCGCGTAATATCTCGATGCGGTCAATTGACCCCGACGGAATGGAGTTTAAATCGTATCCTGTAGACCCATTGCCCAGGCCACCATAATTTACGTTTGCGCTTTTGTGCCTGCGCTTGCCATTTACAAGTACCAGCACCTGATCCGGTCCCAGCCCCCGTAACTGGGCTAAGCTAAGCGCCGAACCTGCATCACCCGCATTGCTGCCGTTAACCGAGTGGAACGATGGCGAAATGTACTGTAGTATTTGTGTAACACTCACTTGCGGGGCCGATTCAAGTAAAGGCTTGATATCGATAACATCGACAGCTGATGCGGAATTGAGCTTGGTACGGTTGGCATTACGCGAGCCAACAATCTGCACCTCGTTAAGATTATTACCTGCTGGTTTTAAAACAATATTGAACTCTTTGAGTCCATCTATCTCTACTTCCTGGCTTTCATACCCTAAAAAGGAAAATACCAGGTACTTGCCATTACGCACTACGATAGTAAAAGTACCATCGGCCTTGGTAACCGCGCCTTCATTCAATCCTTTAATGCGTATTGATACGCCCGGTAAAGGAGCTTTATCATCGGCAGCGATGACTGTTCCGCTAACCGTTCGTTTTTGTGCAAATATGTTTTGCCCGTATGCCAGGCTGAAAAATATAAGCAGGAGTACAACTTTTTTCATTTTACAATAGTTTTAGACAAAGCAGTGGCTAAGACGGTGTTTTTTACACCGCATGCACAGCATATGTCCATGATTAATTAATTATTTAACAGGGGAGTTATTATCAGTTTAAGGCGATTTTTTGCTTAAAACGATCGTCGGTAAGCGCTTTTAAAAATTCAACTATATCATTTACCTCTCCATCATTCAGGTTTAGCGGTTTATCCAATGACAAATCCCGGTTAATACCATCCTTCACAATAAGCGATGGGTTGTTGTAATATTCAACCACACTTTTCAAAGTTTTAAACTTTCCGTTGTGCATGTAAGGGGCAGTAACCGCAACATTGCGCAGACTGGGTATCTTAAATTCCCCTTCTTCTGTTTTGTTGTTAGTAATCTTTGACCGGCCCGGATCATTCAAATCTTTACCATTGTACAAACCAATACTTTTAAACCTATCTGCGGTAAAATCTTCGCCCGAATGGCAGTTGTTGCAATTGGCCTTACCAATAAACAATAAGCGGCCACGCGCTGCCGAAGCTGATAAAGCATTATCGTCGCCGTTGATATAGCGATCATAGGGGCTGTTGGAAGTTTCAAGTGTGCGCTCAAAAGAGGCAATGGCCTTCAACAGATTATCTTTGGTGGGTGTTGATTTAAATATCTTTTGAAATGCATCTGCGTAGTATTTATTATCATTTAATTTTTTTACAGCATCTTCAATTGGTAGCCCCATTTCGGTAGCCGAGGTGATTGGGCCAAGGGCCTGTTCTTCCAGTGATGATGCACGCCCATCCCAAAACAGGTGCGGCCGACCCGACAGGTTAGTTAGTCCGGGTGAATTTCTTGAAGTAAGGTTTCCTTTTATACCTACACTAAAAGTAGCAGTATCGGCAAAGGCAAACTCCGGTTTATGGCATGAGGAGCAACTGATGGTATTATCGCCAGAAAGTATCGGGTCAAAAAACAGTTTTTCGCCCAATTGTTCTTTGGTTTGCACATCATCTTTAGTGCCCACAAAACTCATAAAGCCTATCAGCGTACCGATAGCTACAATAACCAAAAGTATTTTTCCTTTTTTCATATCTTATGCATTCATGTTTCTTTTATAAACTTGTACGGATAGTTGCCGGGGTACCCAATGCGCCCCGGCTCCAGATCCGTTTCCAAACTTTACGCGAGTTTTTAAATGCCGTTTTTAGTCAAAACAATGGCTATCCACCTAATTGGTGGTCCATTTTTATTAAATTTCAGTTCGTTGAGTTCAAGCGCTTATTGCGCCACAGCGTTGAGGTTTACATTCAAATCAAAATCATCATAGATCACTTTGTCGCCCAGATTTTCAAAAAAGTTTTTCGAACGGAACTTGATATCGTACTTGGTACGGTCGATGGTGATCTTCGCCGTAGCCGCCAGCTTTTTGCCGCTCACCGTTACTGTTGCAGGGAAGTTTACCTCATTGGTAATGCCTTTTATAGTCAATTTGCCTTTAACATCATATTGGTTTCCTGTAGTTTTTGCTGCCGATAAGATTACAAAATTAGCCTTCGGGAATTTTTCTGTATTAAAAAATGTTTCACTTTTTAAAGTACTCACCAGTTTATCATTTGATGCCTGGTCTGTAAGATCGGCATCGGTAATGGTGTTAAGGTCTATGTCGAAGTTGCCGCCTTTAAGGGTGTTATTTTCAATGGCAAAGTTGCCGTTACTTACCTTTACTTCGCCATTATGATCGCCTGTGGCTTTTTTTGCAGCCCAAGTGAGTTTGCTGCTTTCATTATCTACCTTAAAGGTTGATGTTTTAAATTTTTTACCTACTGGCAAGGTTTTAATAGTGGCAGACCGGCCTTTGGTCAGTTTAACACTTTTAATAGCCGATGGTGTAAACGCGGTTAACGATACTAATGCTGTAAATAATACAGCGCCTGATAATTTGGTCATGGTGGTTTTTATGGTTGTTTAAGTGTACCCGGCAAGGCTGTTACCCCTGCCGGGATTTAGTTTAGTTTATTTTCCTTTAAGTTCTTTATTGTTGTTACCTGTAAGGTTGGCCGCGCTGGCCGGTACCGGTTCTGCAATCAGTTCATCCAATAACTTGTTGAATTTTTTTTCGTAATCCTGGTAATATTTACCTGTAACGGTACCGGTATAGCCTGTGTAAATTTCACGCACATCGCCTTTCCTGTCGATAATGATAGTGGTAGGGAACGCTACAAACTTGTTTAGTGCGGGCAGTTTTTGCGAAACCAGTTTTTTATCGGCCAGTCCGCCAAAAACAATGTCGTACTGAATGTTGTACTTATCCCTTAGCTTACCTAATGTGTATTTAGCATACTCCAGGCTGTCTTTTTGTTCGAAACCGATAGCAATTGCTTCTACCCCACGATTATGATTTTTATTGAACCACGGTGATAGGAACACCGTTTGATCGGTACAGTTAGGGCACCAGGTACCAACAATTTCAATGATGGTTACCTTCCCTTTATACTTATCATCGCTAAGTGATACTGGTTTGCCGTTTAAATCCGGAAAAGTAAAATCCAGTTTTTTGTAGCCTTCTTTCAGGTAGGTTAATTTATACGGATCAGGCAATTCGGCCTTATCGTCTTTAACCGCGTCAAACTTGGTATTGTCATAAATGCCAGAGCCAATTTCGCCGCTTAAAGTTCCATCAGCGTTGATCTTGCCTTTGTATATCTTAGGGCTTGGGCCGGTAAAACCTGATAATTGAAACTCATCACCCTGAACCGTACCTTCCAGCTCGCGGCTATCGCCGGTTACCTGCATAATTACACCAGTAAGTTTATTGCCTGTTTGTTGTAAAATGGCAATTTTGTTGGGCACCTGGTCTTTTGAGTAAACTTTCAACTCCCATTTGCCGGTTAGGTTGGCCGTTGGCGCAACGTCCTTCCCTGGTTCAACAAAGCGGTAGGTTTTACCATATTCGGCGGTAAAAGGCAGAGAATTGCCCTTGAAACCTGGTACCAGGCTGCGGTATTCGCCGCTTAGCGTTCCATCTTCCTGAACTTTGGCCACCAGGGCGGCATCATAGGTATTCATTTTGATAAATACGGAGTCTTTACCAATTTGCTTTACGTGGAAATTGTCCCGGCGGCTTCCGTTAATCAGTGTAAATACAGCATGCCCGGCATCTTTTCCCTTTAGTTCAAAGTTGAAAGGCACCTTAGTTTCGGCCACAGTAAATACGCCGCGCCATAGCCCTTGTTTGATAAACTTTACAGGCGTTTTTTTATCCGCAGCCAACGCCGCTGCGCCACTAAACAATAAGCCCACAGACAGGCATTTGAATGAAGTGATTAAGTTGATGGTTTTCATTTGATTAGTTATATAAGATCAGTTAATGTTAATTTCCTGGGTGGGTTGATGGATTTGCAATAGCGGCTGTTTCCGGGGCCGGTTCGGCAATAAGCTCATCTAATAATTTATTAAATTTCTTCTCGTAATCCTCGTGATACTTACCTGTCACGGTGCCCGTATAACCGGTATATATCTCCCTTACATCGCCTTTTCTATCAATGATGATGGTAGTTGGGAAGGCAATGAATTTATTCAAAGCAGGCAACTTTTGCGATACCAGTTTTTTATCGGCCAGCCCTCCAAAAGCGATATCATAATTGATTTCGTATTTTTCTTTCAGCTTGCCCAAGGTATATTTGGCATATTCCAGGCTGTCCTTCTGTTCAAAACCTAATGCAATGGCTTCTACACCGCGCTGATGATTTTTATTGAACCATGGGGATAGAAACACGGTTTGATCGGTACAGTTAGGGCACCAGGTACCTATAATCTCTACAATTACTACTTTACCTTTGTATTTGTTATCACTCAAGGAAACCTGTTTGCCATCGATACCAGGGAATGAGAAATCAAGTTTTTTATAGCCTTCTTTTAAAAATGTGAGTTTGTAAGGATCAGGTAATTCAACCTCTGTTTTTTTGGCGGCATCAAATTTCAGGTTTTTATAGATGCCAAAACCTTCTTCGCCGCTGATGGAGCCATCGGCATTGATCTTACCTTTTATAATGAACGGACTTGGGCCGGTAAAGCCGCTTAGCGCAAACTCATCGCCTTGTACGGTACCTTCCAGTTCGCGGGTGTCACCAACAACGGTCATTACCACACCGGTAAGCTTGTTCCCTTTTTGTTTCAATAAGGCTATAGATGCAGGAACGGCCTCTTTACTGTATGTTTTGATTTCCCATTTACCGGTCAGGTCGGCTTTAGGGGCTACATCTTTGCCGGGTTCTACAAAGCGGTAGGTTTTACCATATTCTGCAGTAAATGGTAATGAGTTGCCCCTGAAACCCGGTACCAGGCTACGGTATTCGCCGGTTAAGGAGCCATCATCCTGAATTTTGGCTACCAGCGCGGCATCATAGGTATTCATTTTGATATATACAGAATCCGTACCAATTGATTTCACATGAAAATTATCTCTGCGGGAGCCGTTGATGAGTGTGAAAACAGCATGCTCGGCATCCTTTCCCTTCAGCTCGAAATTAAAAGGCACCTTTGATTCGCTTACGGTAAATTCGCCGCGCCATTTTCCTTCTTTTATAAATTTAGGCTTTGGGGTTGCATGGGCCGATAACACGCTTACCCCGCTGAGCAATAAAGCGGCAGATAGCAGCCTTGTTTTGGTTAAGTAGTTTGTAGTTTTCATTTTGTATAAGTTTTAATTGTTGTTAATTGATGCGATGCCGGAAATTTGGGCATAGGTTATCCATTGGGCTTTACAGCCTTTGAAAAAACACTATAAATTTTTAGGGTATCCGGCTGTTAAAACCAGAAAACGTACTGAACCAGGCAACAACATCGTTTGATGGCCGCGGGTTGTAGCTGTGGGTAATGGCTGTTAAGTGTGTTCATGACTGTTAGTTAATTTATATTCCGGCGGCATAATTGCTATCGGAAAAAGTTTAGCACTTATTTCAGACTGCTGAAAAGTTGCTATAAGATCATCGAGACTTCCTCTCCCTTATTCTTTATAAATCAACTAATTAATGGTGGGGTTAATTAGAATGGTGTAAAGATAACAACAAATATGATAAATACAATAAAATCTATAGATTTAGTAGAATATTTTTAAGTTTTGTATGTCTTTTTTAATTTTTTCTTGTAAAACGACAAACATCCTGAACTGTACAGCACACGCCTGAATTACCACCATAGCAAAGCAACGCACTTAGTACAGCCAGGATGTATATCTTGCTCAATATTTTTTAAACCTGGAATGTAAAGCGTTAGCAATTATGGTAACAACAGCCAGGGGTGCCACCATGCTGTTTTCGGGCTTTTGTAAATAAAGTAAACTTTGGTTTCATGGTATTAGTTTTATTAATAATGATAACGCGTTTAAAAGCGATTACCATTTTAACAGACCGATTGGTGGCTATCGTGCTGCTTTTTATATGATTTGGCTTATATTATATTTTTATTTTACAGGTACACTAAATTCTACATCGTCTGGCGGTAAACATTGCTTATCGCTGCATACCATAAAGTTCACGGTACCACTAACGGATGCCTGCCCGGATTTAAGCTTTACTTTTTGCTGAAATATAACAGACTTTTCAAAGTACTGAACATTCATACTAAATGACTTTTCGTACTTGTTTAGTGCCTTCGGTTCTTCTGTGCTCCCTAATAAGGTGTAACTTTCATTAGCGGCAAACTTAAGGGTAGTTTTTATCGGCCCCCCATCTGCCAAATGCTGCGAATAAATATGCCAGCCCTTATCGATGGTTGCTTTAATGAAAACGATAGCCTGGTCATTATCTACCTTTTTTGCAGCATATGACCATTTTACAGGGGTAAGTATCTGTCCGAAGACTGTGCTGCTTAATGTAATAGTTATGGCTGCCAGTATAATTTTTCTCATAAAGTAAATTGTTTTGTAGAGTGTATCCTATGTATAAAATTGCGACTGATGAATCAACAACTCGTTAAGATAGCGTTACAATTTAAGTTGCTCTTATGAAAAAACTGGTTATAAAGCGTATTCATTATGATTAAGTTTACCTGACTATAGCTTGCCTTAAGAATATTAAATGCACTCCCCTTTTTGGGTCGAATGAGCATTAAAAGCTAAGGCGTTGTAAATATATAATTAATTCTATTAAATCCATAGATATTATAGAATTAATTGTTTTCAATAGAGACTTATTACAACGACATTTGCATTGTAATTTGTTCAAAAAACTATAGGGTATTGGGGTGAGTATGAAATACCAAAACCGTAAGACATTGCATCCCACCGCAATTTAATGTATATACCGAAGCTTTCTCCCGTAAAGATTTTCAAAATATAATTCTTCTGATATGGAGAAGAAAACAATCGACGGTTGTTCGGTCCCTCTCCGCAAACCCAACAAACCTGGCATTAGTCGGGTTTTCGTATTTCATAACATGGACAGAAGCTATCGACATGTTCTAAATCTCTTTGTACGTTTTTGACGAGATGTTGCCGTGAACAAGGGTGAAAACTATATAATATACCATTATTAACGGTTCCAGGCGGTGAATCTTTTCGTGATCTGTAGCTGAAGACAGTTTCTTTTTCTATTTTAGGATCAACCCTCTTGTGGTGCATTTTATGGCGAAAATAAAAATCACGCTTCCTTATTACACAGAAATCAATGATTTTTTGGCCTCTATTCCATGGCCAGGACGAACAACTGATCCAGACTTCTACTGTTTGAGGTTAAAGCCACTCGATCAGGACCGACAAATATACCGGCCACCTTTTAAACGTTCATTTTATTTTTTCGCCCTGCTATTCAATTCCGGTAAGATCGAAGTTAACTATGGCGATCAGACCATTCATGATCCTGAGTCGTATCTCGTCTTTCATTCGCCCAATCTGGTGTATAGCTTTGCTCATAACAATGCCCTGGAGGGTTATGTGATTTATTTTAAGCCGGAATGCTTCTCATTCTTCAAACCAAACTTTCAACAGCAATTCCCCCTATTTGACGTGTTACATACTAACCTGTTTAAGTTTGACCACGCCACATTTAAACGATTGGCACCACATTTTGAATCTGTATTTACCGCTTACGAAAAATCGGCTAAAACACAACATATGGAAGCAAGGGTAAAGTTGCTCGGCTTACTCTACTACCTGGAAGACTTTGCGCTGGAAAAGAAAAAAGACATTCGTCTGGCTACAACGCAACAAATCCTGTTGCGTAAATTTATTCAGTTAATTGATAACCATTATATCAATAAACACACCGTGCAGGAATACGCAGCTATGCTTTCGGTTACTGCCAATCATCTTTCCCAATCTGTCAAACATGTTTCGGGCAAAAATGCACTTACTTTTATTGCCGAACGCCTGGCCACCGAAGCCAGATCGCTCATTCAATACACCGATTTTGAGATTGCCGAGATTGCCTATCAACTCAACTTTTCAGACCCTGCTAATTTTGGCAAATTTTTCAAAAAGCAGGTAGGCTTGTCTCCTTCGGAGTTCCGGAAACAACGCAAGTGATTAAATTGACCTGTTTGTCCAAGTTTTCGACCAAATCTTCTGCGTAAGTTTAAGTTTTTTTGCTACCATAAATTAAATAACGTTATGAACTATAACCTTGCGGTGGATGCTTATATAACTAACTCGGAAGATTTTGCAAAACCCATACTTGAGCATTGGCGCCGCCTTATTCATGAAAATTGCCCTAATGTAGTAGAGGCGATAAAATGGAGCCTGCCCCATTTTGAGTACAACAGCGATAACATGTGTGTAGTAGCATCCTATAAAAACCATTGCTCTTTTACGTTTTTGAAGGCCGAATTGATGACTGACCCGCGTTTGAAGGCAAACAAGGACTTGAAGCCGATCCAACGATTCTTGGGGAAGGTCAGTAAAATAGAGGACCTACCGCCGGACAACGAATTTATAGCCATGCTTAAAGAAGCCGTACAGTTAAACGAAAAAGGTATCAGGATAAAAAGAGAGAAACCAGAAGCCGACAAACCCAAAGTACTGCAAACGCCCGATTATTTGTTGGCCGCATTAGTGGCTAACCCAAAAGCAAAAGAAGTTTTTGAAAGCAAATCCAACTCTTTCCGCAAGGAATATATAGTTTGGATTACCGATGCCAAAACCGACGAAACACGACAAAAAAGAATAGATGAAGCTTTAGAATGGATAGCCGAAGGAAAAGGCAGGTTTTGGAAACACCAAAAATAGACATCCCAAAATACTGTACCACCTTGCCTTAAAACTATTGGGAAATAAAAACAACAACCAATCGGACCATTGCTTGTTTTTATTTTCCGTAACCTTTTTGATTATTGCCAGAATCGCCGCAAGATGTTCTAACAGGCTCCCATTCACCCCGCTGAAATCCACGTCAAAAGCCTGCATATCAATAATTTGCAGGCTTTTGTAATTTAATCAGGGAACCATTTCATACATAGTTTTCATCAAAAAGATGAGATAGAACTCTCTGATTTATCCGTTTACCGGAAATCATACGAGTAATCGCAATAATAACGAAGGTTAGTTTACCTAAATGGTCATCGCCAAATTAATAGGCATATTTGTCACCAATTACGGTTTTAAAGAAGGTTGAAAATATAATTTTCATATCAAGGTCTAAGCTCCAGTTTTCGATATACCAAACATCGGCTTCTACACGCGCCTCCATATCCTCTACCAGCTTTGTCTCTCCGCGAAACCCGCGCACCTGTGCCCAGCCCGTTATACCTGGCTTTATAAAATGCCTCACCATAAAATGATCAATTAATTTTGCGTATTGTTCGGTATGGTTTAACATATGAGGTCTTGGCCCAACTACCGACATATCCCCCATTAACACGTTAAAAAATTGCGGCATTTCATCAAGACTTGATTTGCGTAAAAAGGCACCAATTTTAGTAACTCTCGCATCGCCCTTTGTTGCCTGCAGCGAATTGGAATCTTTATTAACGCGCATGCTTCTAAATTTGTAACAGTTAAAAGTAACGTTGTTACGACCCGACCTTGGTTGTACAAATATTGCCGGCCCGGCTGACTCTAACTTAATAAGCAAATAAATAATAGGATACAGCCAGCTCAAAACAAAAACTATAACAAATAGTGAGAATGCAATATCGAATAGCCGCTTCACAATCCTGTTCATGGTGTTTTCAAGTGGTTCAACACGTATGGCGTACGCGTCGATTTTATTTAAGCTTTGCGATAGCAAGGCCCCCTGAAAATATTCGTAATGCTCGGGAATAAGTTTAAACCTGATCATATTTTTGTCGGACTCTTTGATCAGTTTCTGTATCGTGTTTTTTTGCGAAAAGGGTAGTGCACAAAAAATTTCACTTACGTTGTTTTGCTTGCAAAAATTGATACAATCAACGGTTTCGCCAATATATGCATGGTCGAAATTACTACGTAACGGGTTGTCGTTAAAGATCCCTAAAACCTGGTAGCCCAATGACGGGTCATTCCTAAACCGTTTTTGGAGCTCAAATGCTGCCCGTCCGTCACCAACAATAACAGCTGTTTTTGAAACATTGTTAAAAACGGATTGATGCACAAGGCCTTTGAAGAAAAACAATTTCCAACCGGCCAATAAAACGCCAAATAAACTCATAGACACTAAAATGTATCTGCTATTGGTATTATAGGACTCGATAGTATTGAGGTACATAATAATATATGATACCAGGACAAGGTATACAATATAAGCTTTTACCGTTTTTTTGTAAACGTGACCAGGATTTGGCAGCTGATATAAATTGGTGATATTGGCCGCCAGTAGCCAAACCAAATTGAATATCAGAATTACATGCACATAACTTTTATCGCTTACCCAATTAAAATAATTTTGGTGTTGTACGCTGTAAACGATAATTAATGAGAGGTTTAAAAGAAAATAATCGGCAATAAGGTTTAAAGATCTGCTCAAATTAGTATTGCTATGTTCCATAGGTCAGTATTTTGTTATGGCCTAACAAATACAATGCTACACTTCTTTAAATTAAAGGAATTGCGATAAAAAATATTTTTTTATTACCTGGTTAAAAAAAATAAAACCTTTGGTTGTGAAAATTACAATTTACAACTGCTTAAACATAAAAACATATTGGTCGGCAGCGATAAAATCCAGGTTTTCGTAAAAATCAAATGCGGGCAGGTATTTATTGGTCATTAATGCCAATAGTTCAATTTGGTTTTCCTTAGCATATTCCTCGCAATAGGACATTAGTTTTTTTCCGTATCCTTTTTTTTGAGCACTTTTGCTTACAAAAAGCTCATCAACCATCAACTGGTCGTTAGTCCACCATGTTTTTTTGTGTCCTAAAATTGCAGCAACGGCATTATCATTATCATATACTATAAATCCTATAAAATTAGTATTGTTTATAAGCTCTGAAAGGTATGCGCCTGCTTTTTCAGCAGTCCAATTGCAGTTCCAGGGCGGAGAATTATAGGCATCCACAAAAACTTTCACACAATCATCAACATGATTTTCTGTTATTGATATTATTTCCATAAAAGCAGGTTAAATTAATTCCTCCTGGAATTTTGGGCTGCCTGCATAAGCAGTGATGAGCTGTTGTTTTAAAGCTGCCGGGTCATAAATTTGCTGGTAAAAGGCAAACGCGTTAGCTTTTAACGGTTCGATTGAAGAAGCGTCAAGATTGTTTATCCTTTGCATAATTGAGCGAGGCTCATCGTTGTTGAAACTAAGGCTGGTTACATCATCTATTATCAATTCCTTAAAAAATGGGATATCAGAAACAAGCGACGGTACCCTGAAGTAATACGGGATTGATAATATACCCGATTGCGTGCCGGATATGTATGGAAAAGCTACACAAAAAGCATTGGTAAACAAGCTCTTTATTTCTTCGTCATCTATATAACGGTTAATGAAAACTACATTTGATTCCTTTTGCAAATTCCGTTCAAAATAAACATGTCCTTTGCCTGCTATTACCAAATGCCGGTTTGAAGTAGCTTTATTATCGTTTATAAAAGCATTATATAAAATATCAACCCCTTTATATTGCTCAACCTGCCCAAAAAACAAAATGTAATTATTGATGCCCTTCAATTCCGGAGGGGTTACATCGCCTGCTTTAATAGTTTCTGTAACCAGCGTAGGGAAACCGTGATAGTAAATATGCTTTTTTAAAAAGTTTGCCTGCATCCAGTTGTACTGGTATTTACTACAGGTTACCAGGTTGTCTGTTTGTTTTATGAGATAAGTCACCCTCATTTTTACCAGTAAAGTACGTAAAAGCCAGCTTATCACATTTTTGTAAACCTTCTCGTGAAAAAACAGGTCGTGAACAGTGTAGTAAACTTTAGCCCGCTTTTTTAATTGCTTTAGATGAAGCGCCAGCGACGAATCCTCGGTTAATAAGTGAATTACTTCAATTTTATTTTCCAGGCAAACCTTATCAATAGTTTTCAGCAGCTGCCCGGGAAATATGTTGTGGAGCAGCCCTCTGAACTTGTTTTCCGGGAAATCTAAAAAGGTATAATTCTCGCCGTTAGGTTTAAGTGCTTTCCGGTAATCGCATTTAGGTGTACATACAAATACACCAAAGGTATCTTCGTCGCGCATTGTATTTACAATGGTGGCGGCAAATGGTAATAATCCGGCGTAAAATTCTGAACAGACAAATAATTTTTTCATTTAAAACCGATGGTACACGAGATGATAGTTAAGCACATCTCCTGTTTTGCTAATATTCAGGTTACGTTATCCCGCTGCAGGGATTGCCTTGTAATAAGAGTTATCATACTCGTAGCCATAGCCAAATTTTTTCACGTCTACGCCGTTAAAAACAATTTGTATGTTAGGCAGCTTATTTTCTTTAACCAATGCCCGGATGAATTTCAGTTCACTTTTCCGGGTAATTCCTTGCCTAACTATATACAATGTAACATCACTTATGCGCGCTATAATGTGGGCATCAGCAACCAGGTGCACCGGGGGGCTATCGATAATAATGTCGCTGTAAATGTTTTTTAACTCTGCAATCAATTCACCCAATTTGCCGTTTTCCAGTAATTCGGTTGGGTTTGAAATAAATGAGCCACTACTGATAATATCAAGCGCCGGGTTAATACCCGATGGTTGAATAATTTTTTTTAGCGTAGTTTTTCCGTTGAGATAATCAGAAATCCCCTCATGCTTTTTCGATAATTTAAAAAGGTCTTTAATTGCTGATCTCCGTAAATCCAATTCTAATATTATCGTTTTTTTGCCGGTATTGGCCAACGAAAGCCCCAGGTTACCGGTGATAAAGCTTTTGCCTTCGTTTGAAACGCTTGATGTGATCAGGGTTACATGCGAATGGTTATCGGCACTATAAAGGTCATACAATTTGGTCCTCAGGCTGCGGAATTGCTCCGTTACCAAGCCACTTTTTGGCGTTATACCTGGTGTTTTTCTGTCTAAAGCCACCTCGGATAAAACAGGTACCTCGATTGCGTTTTCAACATCCTTAGGATCTAACACTACGCCCCTTAGTAAATGCATGATGTAAATAGCTATTGCCGGCAAAACAATGCCCAAAATCAAGGCAACAAGGTATATTATTTTTTTATTTGGCCATTTTGATGGTAAAGCATGAGCAGTATCAAGTACTTTATAATTTGATAAAGTAGTAGCATAGCTTAAAGAAACTTCTTCGCGTTTTTGCAGCAGGTATACGTACAGATTTTCTTTGATAGATTGCTGCCGCTTAATGCTGATAAACTGGCGTTCCTGTGTAGGGAGGTTTGATATCGAAGATTCGGAACTTGAGCTTTGCGACTGGAGTTTGCTTTGGGCATTAAGCAATGAAGCCTTAATGTTTTTTACATTTTCCTTAATTGCCGCTTTGGTGGTTCTAATTTGCGAATTGATCTCTTCAAAATCGGGATTAGTCTCTGGCGTGGTGGCCAGTAATTGGTCGTGCTGCAGCTGCAACTGCGAAAGCTTTTCAACTGAGCTTATGAGCGATGGATCGTTTATACCTATTACCGCCGGAGTTTTATCTGCCGTATGGGGCGAATTTACAAACCGCTCTATTCCGTCAATAACGCTTAACTGAACGTTAATCTCGCTAAGGCGGCTATCATTAGTTTGTAGTTTCTCCAATTCGAATTTTGCATCTGAAGTAATATCTGTGAGCCTGTTGGAGCTTTTAAAATTAGCAATATTTTTTTCAACGCCATTTAACTCGCCGGTTAATGAAGCCAGGCGCTGATCAATAAAACTAATTGTATTTTGAGTTTCCTTGTTTTTATCGGCTATTTCATCCTGGTTGTAAACCTGTATCAGGTGGTTAATGATATCCTTGCCTTTTTGCCTATCGGTGGTGCTGAAAGTAAGATCGACCGCAGTAGCCAGTTTATCTTCAAGGCTGGCATCAATGTTTTTTTGATAGTAGTCTGTTAGCTTATCAGCATCAAGTAATGATATCCTGATAGTTTTATCTTTAAATGAAGTAATATTAGTGGCTGGCACCAGTTTCCAGGTGCCAATTGCGGTGTGCATAACGTCATTAAAAGCGTATTGTTTGTAATCCCCATCCGTTTTCATCAGGAAGGTTTTATCGTCCTTTACCTGGATCAGCGTCTTGATTTTGTCGTCGGCATCTGCATTGGGCTTGATAAAAACCAGCTTAAAGGGCATCGAAGCATAAAGATCATTATATAACAGGCCGTTTTTTTGCTGGTAACTTACATTTAGCTGAAGATCATTAATGACCTGGTTAATCAACTTGGCCGATTTTAATTTGGCCAGTTCATTTTCTACAACATCAGCCGTCTTGGGAAGGTCGATCTTATCTAAAACAGATTGGTTGGCGTCGGGTTTATCTGCATCTTTCGGGATGTTTACCAGCAAGGTTGCCTTTACCTGGTAAACAGGATCGGCAATTTGTAGGTATGCAAACGCCATAACAAGCATCAATATAGTAGTTGCTAAAATAATGGGCCAGTTAAAAATGTATTTAGCAAAAAGCGACCTTAAACTAACTGATGAGTTTTTTTCTTTTTCGGTAGCAAAAGTTAAAAACTGTGCGGGGTTGTTACTCATAAAAATTTAATTACGCGTTAACACTATAGCTACAACAGATAAAGCCGATATAATTATCCCCAAAACAGGCAGGCCGTTGGCAACAAGCTTCGAGCGTCCGGGGGTTACATATATTTCATCGTTGTTTTTGAGGTAGAAATAGGGCGAATTGTAGATGTTTTTTGAAGTAAGATCAAGCTGTATGTATTTACGTTCTCCGTCTTCGTTTCGTATCAACAAAACTTTTTTACGCATACCTGTAATATTTAAATCTCCGGCCAGTGTAAGCGCCTGAATTACGGTAGGGTGTTCGTCAATAACATTGTAAGCATTGGGGCGGGCCACATCGCCATATACATATACTTTAAAATTCACTATCCGGATGTTTACCACAGGATCTTTTAAATAAGTAAGCAGGGCTTTACCCAGGCTTTCGGTTAGCTGCGTGGTGGTTAAGCCGGAAGCTTTTATTTCGCCGACCAAAGGCAGGTGAATATTTCCATTGCCATCAACCATATAACCTATAACCGGATTATCGGGCGATGTGTTATAAGCATTGCCATTTACACGGGCCAGGTTATAATTAAAAACAGCCGCCGATTCGGGGTTTCGGCTCGTTATGTTAATACCCAGAATATCGCCGGTATGGATAAGATAATCGGAGTTATTGGTAATCTTTTCTGTCACAATATCTTTTTTATCCAGGTCCTTGTAATAAGGTACATTTTTATAGGATTGGCATGATGACAGGGCGTATGTGATAAGCGAGAGGGCGATAAAGAATCTTTTTACTTTAAAAATGCTCATTGATATTTTCTTTTTCAATTGTTTTGATACGTAATAATGTTTGATTGTTAGTTTTTACTGATATTTAAATCAACATCCCCTTTGGAGTTGATAAGCATCACGCCACCTAAGTTCTTTCCCCGCAAAATGTTGTGCCTGGACGAAATACCCTGGTACTTGTAAAAAACAATACCGTTGCCTGGTATGGTTGATTTTATGTAATTACTGTCAACCTTAACATTTGCCAAGCCTACGGTTGTACGGGCATCCGAAACGTTAATGGCCGGTGTACTAACATGAAGTACCCCCTTAAGGTTTTCAAAAGTGTTAATTATTATATTCGCGGTAATGTTAACGTTTATATGGCCAAAGCAATCAATTTGCCCCTGGTAAATTTTGTTACCATAAACTTTATGATTACCACTTAGCGAATCTGCGGTGCCATTCTTATATCCATCATAAAAATAGCCTATGGTTACAGCGCGCCGGTATTTTATTACCTCCCCCCGTTCAACTGGGCCAAAGCCATCCCTGAAATTAAACAGGTTGTTGTATACCGATACATTAACTACACTTTCGTTGGCACTATGCCTTTCTATATCAACACCGCCAACCAGGTAACCGTTACCATGCACCAGGTTATCGTAAAACGAAGCTCCGTTTACGCAACAAAACATGGTGCCTTCGCGATAAATATTAAAAAAAATACAGTTATGAACTGCCACGTTTGTAACTATCCGGGCGTTAAGCGTTTGTTCAAACGTATCTCCAAAAAGTAAACCATCGCCCCTGAAACTTTGAAATTTGCAGTTTTTTACTTCGATGTTTTTTCCATTGTTTATACTTAACGCGTGGCAAAACTGGTATTCGGGGTCATATTTTTGTTTAGCGAGGTTGCCATCAAAATCAATCCCGTCTATAACAATATTATCTATCGACGGCTCTTCCCACCAGGCCTGGTAAAATATAGAATTGGGATTGGTGCGGCCACCTGATAAAATGATATGGCAATTTGCCACCCCTGCACCAATTAAACTTATGCCGTTTAATAATTTGATAATTCCCGGTTTATCGCCATGCTCCTTTATTAAGTATTTTCCGGCAGGAAAATAAACCGAGGATATTCCATTTGACCTGGCCTGCCGCATGGCATCGCAAATTGCTTTGGTATCATCATGAATCCCATCACCCGCCGCACCGGCGTCTTTTACATTTAAAATATCAGCTATTGTAGCGTGTTTAACAAGCAGCTTTTTTTCTGTAGCGTAACAGTTTCCCACCTTTAAAATAAAAAACGGGAATAGTAAAATGAGCTTAAATAAACTGTTATTAATCATAAAATAATGGGGGCCTGGCTTTATTTACACCCGGCCTTATCCATAAGGCACTTAACAATAGCAGGCAATTAGGGCTACAAATTAGTTAGGCACAGTATAACTAAAACTTCCGGTTGAGCCACCACCTGATGTTTTAATAGTAACAGGGTCAAGATAAATACCCTTGTACATAACGCTGGAAGTTATTAACCCATTTGCACTTTGAATGGCCACAGTTATTTTATGACCTACTACCGGGGTAAAACCATAATCAAACGCGGTGGTTTGATCTGCATTTTCGGTATTATAAGGTGTAACTCCATCATTGCCGTATTCGGTTATGGTAACTTTAAATTCAGCTGTTGAGCTTGCCTTTACCCTGAATATGCTGTTATGCGCATCATAGTTAGGGTCGTTATTGGCGGGCGCGTTTTCTGATAGGCCACCCTTTTTGCATGCTCCTAATGTTATTGTTAAAGCAAGGATAATAAGTGAAATTTTTTTCATAAATGTAAATGTCAGTAAGTTTGAATTAATAACGATAACTAATAAAATAACCTCGGGTGGATTATTAGCTATCGTTATTAAAACTGCATGTGCAATATTTATGCCATGGGGCCACCATGGGTAAACGGGTTAAGCCGCACAACTATAACGAATAAAAACGGAGTAGCAATAAACAAAATGCATGTTTATTGCTACAAATAGTTTTTTTTAGGCTAATTTATCGGTCACTTTGCGGTTGCTGTACCTGCTGTCACATCGTCGATATTATTTTGCAAAATATCGCCAAGCATTGCTACATGGGGCGGCTGAAGCATAGAGAAATGATCGCCGGGGATTTCAAAAAGTTCGACACCTTTTTCGGCGTACTTGTCCCAGCCCAAATACTTTCCATATTCAACATAGTGTACGCTAATCTTTGCGCGGTATAAATACAGTTTGCCATCAAACGGCTCCAGGTGGTAATTCCTGAAAGCTGTGATATGTTTGCTTTTGATTTTCTGAACCAGTTTATAAAATTCTTTGGTATCTTTTTTTTGTTCGACGAGTACGGGTTCTTGCAGGACTTTGCCCCTAAACATTTGATTTATAGAAAACTTTAAAGCCTGTACCAGTCTCGGAAAATGCCTCTTGGCTTTTTTAGGTAACAAGGAGTACCAATCTTTATACTCTGTTTTTTCGGCATCCGTATCAAAAATGATAAGCATTTTAACGTCCTTGCCCAAAGCAATTAACTGTTTCCTTATTTCCATGGCCACATATCCACCCGACGAATAGCCTGCAAGCAGGTAAGGGCCCTGTGGGTTATGTTGCAGAATTTCCTGCATATAATGGTAGGCAATTACCGGCAGGTTATCTATCGGCTCATCTACTCCATTAAGCCCCAGCGCCTGCAAACCATAAACAGGTTGTTCGCGATGCACATGTTTGGCAAGATGACTAAAATTAAGCACATTCAACCCGTCGCCATGAATAATGTACAAGGGCGATTTTGATCCCGACGGTTTAATTGCAACTAATGATTTAAAATTGTAGTCGCTGGTTTCCCGGTCAATAAATTGAGCCAGTGACCTTACTGTTGGATATTTGTAAAGGATAGATAGCTGAAAGTTTTTGCCTGTTGTTTTTTTAAGTTTTGACAAAATTTGAACGGCCATCAAAGAATGCCCCCCAATTTCAAAAAAGCTGCTCGTAACGCCAATATTCTCTTTTTTAAAATAATCTTTCCAGATGTTAAGCAACATCCTTTCGGTTTCTGTTTCGGGGCCTATAATATCTGTATTAATTTGTGCAAAACCGTCGTCAACAGAAAGCGCATTTCTATCAATTTTGCCGTTTGGAGTTAAAGGTAACCTGTCGAGTTTCACCCAAATAGCCGGCACCATATAATCTGGGAGTGTTTTTTTTAAATAAGCCTTTAACGTCTCGTCTGCGGTTTCATTGTTTTGATTATCAACTACATAAGCAACCAACTGCCTGGTTCCGTGCCTATCGGCTTTGGCCAGTACAACCGCATTGCTTATCAACCCGCTGTTATTAAGCGTACTTTCAATTTCGCCCAACTCAACCCTAAATCCCTGTATTTTTACCTGGTTGTCTTTTCTGCCAATGAACTCCATATTATAATCAGGCATCATGCGACCTAAATCGCCGGTCCGGTACATCATACCGCCGCTATCAGGATGAAAAGGATCTGCAATAAACGAGTATTRCGTTTTTTCAAGGTCGTTGGCATAACCGCGGGCCACCCCTACGCCACCAATAAATAAGTCGCCTACGGTGCCTACGGGCACCGGCTGTAAATGATCATTCAGGATGTAGAAAAAATTATTATCTATTGGTTTGCCGTACGGAATACTATTCCACAATGGGTTAACGCTATCAATGATGTAAAAGTTAGACCATACCGTAGCTTCTGTAGCGCCACCTAAACTTACCACTGTGGCTTCGGGAAAGAATGACTTAATCTTATCCGGAAGATTTACCGGTATCCAATCGCCACTCATAAAAACTGTTTTTAAACCAGCGTACTTATAAAACGGCGTTTCTTTTTCAAGGGTGCGTACCAGGTAATCCATGGTGGTTGGTACAGAGTCCCAAAACGTAATAGAATGCTTCTGCAACATATCTGACAGCGTTTGCACGTTTTGGATTTCGTCCTTTTGGGCTATTACTAATGTTCCGCCGGCTGCCAGCATGCCAAAAATATCATATACCGACAAGTCAAAACACATTGATGTAATAAACAGCAGACTATCGTTTGTATCGACGTTGAATTTTTTGTTTACCCATGATACCAGGTTTACTGCCGAATGGTGCTCAATCATCACCCCTTTAGGTTTACCTGTTGAACCGGATGTATAAATAGTGTAGGCCAGTTGCTTGCTGTCAATTTTTAAGTCGGGATTAGTATCATCTAAATTGTCAGATTGCGCACTGTTAATTAGTGTAAAACCCTCTGCCTTAATTAACGACTTTAATGGGTAGTTCTGATCAGCAACAACAACTTTGATAGACGACTGGTTAAAAATATACTCCTGTCTGTCCAATGGGTAATCAGGATCAATGGGTACATATGCCCCCCCGGCTTTAAGTATACCCAGCATACCTGTAATCATTTCAAAATCGCGGCCAACCAGCAAGCCAATATTATCGCCCGGAGTTATGCCTGCGTTTATAAGTAAATGTGCAAGTTTATTGGCTTGCCTGTTCAAATCATCGTAAGTTATTTTTTTTTCACCCCTAACTATCGCTATTTTTTGGGGTTGCTTAGCAACTTGTTCTTCAAAAGGGTTAAACAGGGTCTTTTCGCTTGAATAAGCTACAACGGTATTATTAAAATCGTTTAATAATGAATGTAATTCGCCCTGGCCAAGTATATTATAAGCACCCAGTTTTAAGCCCGGGGTTTTCATGGCTTCAGTTAACAGGTTAAGCAATCTGTCATTAAATAGTTCAAAAAAGCCAATATTAAACCTCTTTGTGTTAAAAAAAACAGATAAGTCCAGCTTAGCACTGTTCTCTTTAAAATGTAACCCGAAATATAGGTCATCAATGGTAGGCAGCAATTGTGTGATAATATTTTGATTATCTGTTAAGTAACCGGGAGCTTTATCGGCGTTTGTGTCTGTAATAAAAAATATCTGAAAAAGACCCGTATTGACAGATTTCGTTATGTTCTGTATTTGGCTTCGGTCCACTTTTTTTAATGCCGCTTCATTCAAAATACTATTACCCGTTTGCGTTACCACTTCAATAAAAGTCATATCGCTATCAAACTCGCTCCAAATGTGCCCTAATTCGATTTCATCATTTTGGTTATTTTTTTTCACGAAGGCCTGCCCCAATAACAAAGCGGCCTGCCCGGTATATCGTTGAAGAACTATATTAAACGCTGCTATAAAAACTGAAACAGGACTTAAACCGTGACTTTTACTAAACTGTTGAAGATTCTCGTTAATAATATTATCGGCAGGTAAATCAAACACACGATAATCTGCTGCGATATAGCCCCCAATATCCGGAGTTACAATGTTGTCTGATTCTGCGACGGAACTGGCATTTTCAAGTAAGTTTAATTTTAGTGGTTCAGTTTGAGCGGTAGATGTTAGGGACATATTATAGATAGATAGATGTTTTGCTGGGCCTGTTACCAAAAACTGATCAGGTTATTTGTCAGCTCTTTCAAATGGTAAATAGTAAAAAACCGTAAAAAGTTTTTTGAGATGTCCGGTTTATTCAATTTGATGTGCTTTTATGGTAAAATGTACTTTATTTATAACAATACTGTATTCATTTTAAGAAAAAGAGACAGTAAAATTTCTTTTTACAACAAGAATAAATAATTAACGAAAACAAATTTATGTAATAAGAAAACTTTAATACTCCGATACGTTGTACAAGTATTTCGTATGGCATTCTTTAATACCCTAAACCATTAAAATTCAGGGCTTTTATTAACTATAGGTAAAAAAATACACTGCCTAACGATTTATTACACCTAAACTTGGCTTCGCGTTTGAGTAAGGGGATTTAGATGTTAAATACATTCAGCATAATTTACAAACAAAGTGACACCCAACAACGCCCCTGAAAACATGGATATCTATAATATTTTTACCTCTAAAATACCTCAAACAATAGAAGACTTTGATCCAAGAAAAAAGAAATTGATAACTTTTTTGAATCCTCATTCATATACACTGGCATTTAAAAATGCAGTGCTATTTGAGGGCTTTGATTGGATAGCACCAGATGGAATTTTACTGGTATTTGTATTAAATTTATTAAAAGCTGCTACTTTTAAAATAAAACGTTTTTCGTGCGATATGACGTCAGTAGTGCCATATGTATTTGACATAGCAATAAAAAATAATTTGGGGATTTTTTTTCTTGGAACAGACGCCGACAGTATTAAAGATACAGTAAGTGTATTCAAAAGCAATTTCCCAGGCCTGGAAATTTCAGGTTTTCATGATGGTTATTTCACTTCAGATTTACAACGTCAGGAAACGGTTGCATCTGTGGTAGCTACAAACCCCGATATAGTATTTATAGGCATGGGAACTATTCTGCAAGAAAGTATGGCTTTGGAATTAAGGGTGGCAGGTTACACAGGGGCTATTTATACCTGCGGTGGCTTTTTGCATCAAACAAAACGCGAGATTAACTTTTATCCGCAATTTATCGATAAATTAAACCTCCGTTTTTTTTACCGAATGTATAAAGAGCAGGGCTTTTTGGGGCGGTCAGTAAAAACATACCCTCAATTTTGTTATCTAATTCTGCGCAAAATATTTAATCGTCCCGAAAAAAAAGAAGGGGATACAACGATAAATAAACATTTTAGATTTTACGCGGCGCGCAAAAAAATTAAAGTTGTTAGCAGAAATAACGACATTCAATTGGATGACAGAATATGCGCGAACTCGTAAAAAGTAGCTTGTTTAGCGGATACAACGCAAAAATAAAAGGCCTTGGAAACGAGGCCTTTATTCGTTTAATAGCATCATGGAGCTGTTATTGACGATACCATTTCCAGTTGAGGAATAACGGCCTCCTGTGCAACCATTTGTTCTGTAGCTATGCGACTATTCTTTTTTTTTTTGAAAACGAATTTGATTCCGTTCTTCCAATATTTCTCCAACGTGATAATGCTAAGGAAGTTGATTACGCGAAGTAATATCCCAAACTTTTTATTATTCATACTTTATATGGCATCTGATACCATTTTATACGGTGCAACAGCCAATAAGGTTTATGTTAAATTTGAGTTTATATTTTCCTTTAAAAATTGCTGTATCAATTCAGGATATGACCGAAAGGAATTACTTTAACCGAGAGATATTTTACTAAGACTTGGTTGCCGCTAAGCTGTATTTACCGAAGAAAAAGGTAAAAAGCAGGAAAATTGGAAATGTGGAATGCGATACCGGAGCCCAATCTGTAAAACCATAAATAATATAAGTCATCAGTAAGGCAATTTCCGTTAGCGAGAATATGGTATTTACATTGTTAGCCATATTGGCTTTTGCTTTTGCAAAGGTTGTAACAATGAAAATTAGCCATAAGGCAAATCCGATAATACCTGTTTCGCAAAGAATAATAAGATGTGTGTTATGAATGGGGTTTGATGTCAAAAATTCGTTATGAATTACCTTACTCATTTCGGGCGACCGGTTCACAAATTCAAGATGGCTGTTAATACCAACACCAATAAGTGGCGACCGGTGAAAGATATCCAACCCCATAGTCCAATGATCAAGCCGGGCCTGGTACATATCGTCGGCATCTGTTTTAAGAAATGTTGCGCTAAAAGGCGATAGAAATACTAACCAATATAGCGATACTGCAACAGGCAGTATACCTAAAAAAAAGCTTTTTAGCGATATTAACGGTTTATCGGCATTTTTAAAGATATAATAAAGCGTAAACAGGATAACAACCAGGGTTATGTAGGAAGTTCTGGAATAGGTAAGTATAATAGTTATGCTAACCATAACAAGCGCCAATAAACTCAGCTTCTTTTTAAACCCGTTTAAATATCCCGAAAAGAAAAAGCCAGAGGCAATAACCGAGAACAGCCCAAGGTTAGCAGGGGTTACAAAAATACCAATAGCACCCGCACGGGTACCGTTCCTGGTGGCCCACATATCGCCCCCGGCCTGAAAAATTGTAGTTACAAAACTTACCCCCAGTAGCGGGTATAAAATTGCCAGGCAAAAATTAAGAATACATAAAAACAACAAACTTGCAAAAATCCCGTTCATGATTTGTACCGGGTTTAGGCTGTTATAAATTAACCTAAAATAAAATATGTATGAAAACATGACAATACCAAAAGCAATGGTGCCCCACCTGGCCATGTTAAACGGGTTAACAAACGAAATAGCGATAAGCAGCGCAATCCATAGCACCCACCGTTCGTTTTTGTATATATAAAATACATTTTTGTTTTTTTGAATTACCAGCAACACAACCGATGCGATTAACGGCAACATCAAAAATATTTTCCCGGTGAACGATCCAATGCCATCTGTAGATAAATACGGGGGGGTATATAGCGGAAACGACATCTGGAAAGGTATGCAGGTAACTATAAAGCTAAAAAACAGGTGCGACGTGTCTTTTTTTTGGAGAAGTAATGTTATATACCAAGCCAGGTAGACCGCTATGATGGCAAAAAAAATCAGGATTTTTAAAAGCATAAATAAATAACTGCTATGGTTTTGTTGTGATAGCAATATTTACCTATCAGCATTGACGAATACGTCATTAATTTAAACCATTCGTCTCCACTATAATCTTTATTTGGCAAAAAGGTTTTTTGTTTTTCAAATTCTTTAGGGGCAATAAAGTACTATCTATAAAAAAAGGGGATACAATCTGGCTTGCATCCCCTTTTTTAAGCGTTACAGTTAGCAGTTAATTGGCAATGTTATTAAGCAATTGCGCAAGCGTTGCCTGGAGCCAGTATACGGATACGATACCGGTAAGCATATTATGCCCCTTGTTGTTAGTTACTTTAGGAACAACTTTGCCGTTGTTAGCACTTACAATTTTTACCACATAATCCATTGTGCGTAATTTGCCTGTCGTTGTGTTAGCCGCCTGGTTGGTGGTGATTTCTAACCCTGATGAATTGCCGCTAACCAGGATACCTGCCGCCGGTTTAAGTACCGAGCCTGCATCAGTAATGTTATTGCCGTAAAAATATCCGCTGGTATTCAAAATAGCTATAGCATCGGCAGGCGTGCCAGTAATTACATTGGTATTGGCCTGCGCCTGTGTATAATTATTAAACATTATACCATTTCCCATTGCCGATTTAATAACGTTATTATCAACAGAAACCTTTATAAGTCCTTTTGTATTTGATGGATCGGCGATGTTTATAGCAGGAGCTGTTAAAAATTGCGTTCCGGTAATGTTTTCATATGTGTTGGTAAAGCAATTGCCAGATATACTTATGTTAAGCATTCCCCAGCAATCAATTTGTCCCTGATAAATTTTGTTGTTGTAAATTTTATGATGGCCGCTTAATGAATCGGCAACACCTTTTGCATAGCCGGAATAAAAGAACCCCATAGTCACCGCGCGGCGATAACGCACCTTTAACCCTCCACGTTCAACCGGGCCATACCCGTCGGCAAAGTTAAAGATGTTGTTATAAACAGATACATTTAACACAGTTTCATTTACACTGTGCCTTTCAATATCAACACCACCAACCAGGTAGCCGTCGCCATGTACATTATTATTGTAAAAAGATGCTCCGTTTACAGCACAAAACATGGTGCCTTCACGGTAGATATTAAAAAATTCCGAATCGTGCACGTTTACATTTGATACTAAATGGAGGTTTAATTTGGTTTCGAAACAATCCCCAAAAAGGAGTCCGTCGCCTCTGAAACTTTGAAATTTACAGTTCTTTACTTCGATGTTTTTTCCATTGTTGATGCTTAGTGCATGACAAAATTGGTAAGCAGCGTCAAATTTTTGAAGCGCCAGGTTGCCGTTAAAATCTATACCCTGTATGGTAATATTAGTTATTGATGGTGTGCCGGCATAGTCCTGGTAAAAAATAGAATTGGGGTTGTAGCGGCCGCCCGTTAGTTTAATATGGCAGGTTGCCGGCCCATTACCTATCATACCAACACCATCAACCAATTTAATAATTCCGCCGCCGTTGCCTGTTTCGCTTATCATATAACTGCCATCCGGCAAATAAATGTTAGCCATACCATGGGCCTTGGCATATATCAAAGCATTTCTGATTGCCTTAGTATCATCGGTAACGCCATCGCCTTTTGCCCCTTGATCCTTAACATTGTAGGCGCCGGCCGGGGTGGTTACAGCAGCTAATGATGTAGTAACTGTTTGAATTGTAGAAGGAGTTTCCGGTTGTGGGGTTAAAATAACACTATCCTTTTTACATGCAGCGAAAAAAAATAGTGCCAGAATTAAAATAGTTTTTTTCATGAGGGGGTATTTTTCAAATAACACACCCGGTTTAACGGCTTTTGTGACAAAATAGTTACAAACAATTAATAAAATTATCTGTTAGGTAAATTTTTTATTTTTGTTGAAAAAACAGGAATGATTATTGGCAGCGGCCTGTTTACGGGCAATTGGGTAAAATGTTGCCCAGCCTGCTGATTACGACAAAAAAAAGGAGAGTTTTAAACTAACTCTCCCTTTTTTAACTTGCTTTTGTAATTATAAGGCGGTGTTGTTTGAAGCCTGAACGTAGTTTAACTGGTAGTAATATTCAGAAACGATGCCTTTTAAAGTATTCTTCCCTTTATTGCTAATTATTTTAGGAGCTACAACGCCATTATTCGCGCTTCCTATTTTTATCACATAATCGGTTGTACGGTTGGTACCGGTTGTAGTGTTGCCTGCAGTATTTGCTGCAACGTATAAACCTGATGCATTACCATTTATCAGGATGCCCGAAGCCGGCGCCGCCAATGTACCTACATCTGTTATGTTGTTGCCATAAAAAGTGCCACTGGTGCCAAATATGCTTATGCCGTCCAGTGGGGTATCTGTTATAGTATTGCCATTTGCGGTAACTTTAGTGTAGTTTTTAAAAGTAATTCCGTTACCAATTTCCGAGTGGATGATATTATTATCGGCGCTTATATTAATTAAACCTGTTGCTCCTGCGTTGTCAGACACGTTGATAGCAGGGGCTGTTAAATAACTAACGCCTGTAATGTTTTCGTAAGTATTGCTGAAGGTATTACCAGATAAACTCACATTGATAATGTTCCAGCAATCAATTTGGCCCTGGTAAATTTTGTTGTTGTAAATTTTATGATGCCCGCTTAATGAATCCGCTATTCCGTTTTTATAGCCATCGTAAAAAAATCCCATTGTTACAGCTCTTCGATATCTTACTTTGGGGCCGCCGCGTTCAACGGGGCCGTAGCCGTCGCCAAAGTTGAAGTTGTTGTTGTAAACAGACACGTTCAATACTGCTTCATTAACGCTATGCCGCTCAATATCTACCCCGCCAACCAGGTAACCATCGCCATGAACATTGTTATTGTAAAACGATGCTCCGTTTACGCAGCAAAACATGGTTGCTTCGCGGTATATGTTATAAAATTCGCAGTCATGCACTTTTACACCGGTCACTATCCTTGCGTTTAAACTGGGTTCAAAAACATCGCCAAAAAGTAGGCCATCGCCGCGAAAGCTTTGAAATTTGCAGTTTTTCACTTCAATATTTTTGCCGTTATTAATACTCAAGGCCGTACAAAACTGGTAACTGGCATCAAAAGTTTGGCTGGCCAGGTTGCCGTTAAAATCTATACCTTGTATCACCACGTTGCTGATAGACGGCGTGCCGACATAATATTGATAAAATAAAGGGTTTGGATTTTTTCGGCCTCCGGTTAATTTAATATGGCAGGTTGCAGGCCCCTCGCCAGTCATGCCAACGCCGTCAACCAGTTGGATTATTCCACCCCCGTTACCGGTCTGGCCTACCATGTAGGTGCCGTTGGGGAAATAAATATTTGAAATTCCATTGGCTTTTGCAAACAAAAGCGCGCTTTTAATTGCTTCTGTGTCATCAGTCGCACCATCGCCCTTGGCTCCGTGATCTTTAACGTTTACGGATACTGAAGATGCAGCGGAAATGGATGAATTAATTGTTAAGGAATTGCTAAATGATTCAGATTGAGACAAATTTAAAGGAGTATTTTCCTTTTTGCACGCGACTAAACATAAAGATGCTACTAAAACTAAAAGTTTCTTCATAATTAGGGGTATTAAATTATCTAAAAAGGTAAAAAGATTAAATAACCAGAACAAAAATAATAAAAATAGAAAACATTTTAATTTTTAGTTTGTATCAACGTAAAAAAAAATAAAACATTGCATGGAATTACCTAAAACGATGCCATTTTTTAACTATTAAACTAAATATGGCTCTTGAAATATTATCAACCACCTCCGATCTTAACGAATATGGCGGAGCGCAAAAAGTACTGTTGGATTTACACAACGGCATTAAGCATAAGTATAATTGCAAAATACTGGGATTTACTGAATTCGAAAAACTGCATCCAAAATACGGTATCAAGCAAGCCGAATATGTAAAATTTGCCAACCCTTTTTACCTCAATAATAAAATACTGCTGGTGCATGCCCGCAATATCATGGCTTTGATCATGGTTATTAAACGGATGTTTTTTTTAAATACAAGGATAGTTTATATAGCGCATAATGTATACAGTACGCACAAACACTTTTCATTTTTCCCTTGTGATATCGTGTCAATTTCAAAAAAAGTAACCCACAATTTGCTTACCTACTTTAACCTTAAAAACAGGAAAATCACTTTAATATATAACGGAATAAAGGACCAGGGAGAAGCTAATCCGGTTGTTACATTTAAAAAACAACAAACCATCAGCATTCTATATTCGGCCCGGGTTATTGATGTGAAGCGTCAATTATTAATCGTCAATCATTTAAAAGGCAAGCTTCACCCGGATATTGAAATTGTTTTTGCCGGTAAAGGGCCGGACTACGATGAACTGGTTGAAAAATGTAACAACACAACAAACTTTAAAGCCTTAGGCTTTGTTGAGCACGTGGACGAACTGGTAAAGCAGGTTGATTTTTTGATGCTTTTTTCAACGCAGGAGGGTCTGCCTATATCGCTTATAGAAGGAATTATGCATGGCAAGCCGCTATTGGTGAACGATGTAGGAGGTAATTTAGAAATTGGGGTCCCCGATTTTAATGGCATCGAACTAACAGATGATTGGAATGGGCTGGCAGATAAAATTAACAGTATAGTAAATTTATCAGTTGAAGACTACCAACTAATGAGCCAGAATAGCCGCAAGCATTATGAAGCCATGTTTACCTACAACGTAATGATTGACAACTATATAAAGCTTATTGATTCTTTATAACTGTAACTTCATGGCCAAACGTATTTTACACATTAAAAAAAMAGTTACGGGGATAAAATGAAGATTGCTTATAATACAATTACCAATAAAATTTCAGGATTATTTCAAAGTTCTCTTTTTAAAAACAGCAGCTGGGGTATTATATCCCAGATGTCGCAAACGTTGTTCCTTAGCCTGTTTTTTGTAATCCTTGCGCGAAAATATCCGACAGGCATTTTTGCAAAATATATTGTGGCCAACGCCATTTATCAATTAGTCACGGCATTTTCAACTATGGGCTTAAGCCAATGGTTTATCAGGGAATTCATACACACTGATGATAAAGAAACGCTGATAAGCAAGTTTATCAAAATGCAGATATATTTCGGCATCGGCTTTTATGTCATCAATGTAGGCCTTGCGTTTTTGATTTATGGCGATCAATTTACACGAGTGCTAATTATATTGATGGGCGTTAACGTTATTTTTGATAACCTTATAAATGGTATTAAATCCTTAAACGTTGCTAATTTTGAACAAAAGAAAACCTTTATCATCCTCACTATCGAATCGGTTTTAAAGTTTGTTGCCGGGTGCCTTTTATTTGTTTACCCGTTTTCTATCATCACATTATCTGTTATTTTAATAGGTATCCGTTTTTTAACCCTCAACCTTTTCCTCACTATTGGTTCATCAAACCTGGTTACGGTTAAAACACTTTGGCGCTGTAGGGTTACGTACCATGATATGAAGGCCCTGGTTATCATGAACTGGGCGTTTGTAATCATCGGCGGAGTATCTATCATCAACTGGCGAATGTCAAACATCATCATATCAAAAGTATTAACGGCGTTTGATGTTGCCAATTACGAAATATCGTTTAAAATATTTTCAATAGCGCAGATACTGCCTGTAGTCATTTCAACCTCGGTTTTTCCTTTGCTTGTAAAACATTATTCAAAACCCGACAAAGCCGATTTTTTTGCTTTTTATAAAAAGATGCATGTATACTATTTATTGTTCGGATGGCTGGCTTTTACGTTTATATATTCCTTTTCAGATAAATTAATTCCCATTGCTTTTGGCAACACTTACTTAAGCAATGCCGAATACACCAAACAAATGTTTTTAACCATCCTGGTTTTTCCAACGGCGTTGCTACAGGCCAACGTTTTAATTGCCATGAAAATGGAAAAGCAAGATATGCTGTTTAATATCATAGCATTGGTAGTAAACCTGTCTATGTGCCTTTTGGGCGTGTTATATATCAAATCATTAAGCGTAGTAAATTACTCCATATTTGCCTCGTTCCTGGTATTTCACATTTCGCAGGATATTCTGCTGCTCGGGCGCAAAATGGTATCTTTAAAATCAGTTTTTATGTTTTATATCATGACAACTGTATTTATAGGAGGCTACATGTTATTAAGCAAATTAGTAAACCCTTACCTGCTTTTTGCGTTTGCCTGGGTAATTACGCTGATTATAACTTTTGCGGGTAAAAAACTACAAGCTTTGGTGGTAAAACCCAACGCCATTGTCTAAGCAAACTATGTTTGGTTTAAATTATTAGTATTTAGCAAAGCTTTCAGGGCTGTTACTAAGTTAACGAAACAATAAAAGTCAATTTTATCGGCTTGTTTCTGCTATCTTTTTGCGTTTTACAAAACCAAAAATGTCAGCAGTTTTAACGTATGTTATTTCCCTTTCGGGTTTTCTGTAGCTAAACAACCACCAAAAACCGTATCGGAGACACAAATTATAAAAGAAAATGGGTAGTACAATTCCGGCCGTCCAGATAATAAATATCAGTGCGGGCACATAAGTAATATGTAAAATACCCATGCACACAGTGCGTGTTACCGTCATTACAATTATTTGTACACAATAAATATATAGCGAATGATAACCCACAATACGCAGGAATTTTAGTGCCTGTAGTTTTTGTAAAAAGAAAGAGCAATTGATTGACAGGGCGCAGCCAATTATTGCCTGTGCAAAAAACAGGTAAGGTTTATTAACTTCCACATACCTGATTCCAAAATCAGATGCCTGTAAATTAAAGGGGGTACTATAATATTGAATTGCAAAAAAAGCAATAACCAGGGGAATGAAAAATTTCCATGACGTGTAGGCTTGCATTTTTTTATCGTTAAGCATTAAGCCCGACAATAAATCGCCTAGGGCAAAAAAGATATAATATTCAAAAATGTCAGTAAACAAACCTGCTTTAATATGATACATCAGCGGGAACAGCGCATACAACACCGCACCTATACACAGCTGTACCAAACCGGCAACCTTTAGCTTAACGTGTAAGAACGCATAAATTACACCGATGCAATACAATGCATTCAGGTACCAGAAAATCCCTGTTCGCCGTGGATTGATGATCAGGTTTAAATAATCTATTGCAGTGTATCCATTGTGGGTAAAATGGTTCATGATAATTTGCAACGTAACCTGTATTATTCCCCACACAAACAAGGGGTGTAGTATATTATTGCTTCTGTTGCTAATGTAGGCGGGTAATCCTTTTTTGTTTAAGCTTTTTACGATGAGCAGCCCGGATATAATAAAGAACAAGGGCATACGGAAGCCGTACAAAAAAACGCCTATGTAATTAAAAAAAGGATATTGCGCTAATGCCAGTCCGTGATCTTTCAGGGTTTCATAGCAGTGGCCGTAAGCAACCAGTATAATACTGATTCCCTTATCATAATCTATCCACGGCCATCGTTTTTCATTTCGTATAAATTGGGTATTAAATGGATCCATGAATAATTATTTCTATTTTTTTAGGCGATGATGAAAAATTTTCAGCGTTTCCGGGAAAAGCGTTTTTGCGAGGAGTGATTTTGAAATATCCACTAATAAGTTGATTGGCTTTTATTTCCCAAATCCAGAGCGTTACAAAAAATTTGGGATTGTTCATGAGAAAAGAATAGTCAATACCATAAGATTTACATTAAAAACCCTAACATTCCCTAAAAGTTTTAAAGGGTTTGCAAATTTCCAATCAATGAGTTTTTAGCTAAAACAATGAATGCCATCTTTCGGGATTCCGGGCACCAGGATAAGCTATCGTCATAAAAACAAAGGGGAGCGGATAAAAAAATGGCTTTTTACTTTTTTTTACAGTCATACAATCGATAGAATAAAATAGCTATCGCGAATTTACCGCGCCTCCCGGTTTCAGGGATTAAACAGCTTCCAGTGCCCTTCGCTGATAACCTCAATGCCGTCGTCGGTCACTTTTATGGCGGTCTGGTCGTCAATCGCGTATGAAGGTACTGCTATCGTAGCGGCCAGTTTTTCAATATTGTCCATAGAATTCTTCGGGAACCATTCATGATCTAAATGCGGGTGTAAAGCAAAATCAACCAGTTTTAGCGACTTATCACTTTCGGCCGGCAAATTATGGTTACCGTAAGTGGTTCCAAAGCGGGTCATGATCATACTTCCGGCGCTTAAGCCCACATACACCATCTTTTGCAATAACGAAGGCAAACGTTTTGCCAGGCCCGATTGCTGCATCCAGTAACACAAATACTGGCAATCGCCCCCGCCAACCAGCAAAACGTCTGTCTCCTGCAACGTGGGCAACCAAACTTCTTCCTTGATGCTTGGCAGTGCAGTAAGCTCCAGTATTCCTAATGATTTCCAACCCAGATCACAGAAAGGGTCGCCTAACTGCCCGCAAATTACCTTGCGTAATATATCGACCCCACCGGCTATGCCGTATATGGCGGTAGGGATAAAAAGGGCGCGGGCTTCGGCAATGGGTTTCCCCAGTAACTCAATAAGCGCGTTATGGATGCTTGCATTGCTTATGCCGGCAGAAGTGAGAAGCAGCTTCATGATGTTTCAAATTGATAGATTAAAGTAATTATAATGATTGTATAAAAATAAAATGCATGACGTAAACAGAGGTGGGTCAATTGCGGCAATATGGAGGTATTTTGCGACGATGTGTATTGGTATGCCATATTGATGTGCTTCAAAAAAATCATGTAAAGAATGGCCGGTAACATCTGAGTTAAACCCTGCCAGTCAAACGAGAGAGCATGCTTTTTTTGCAGCCCTTGTCCAATTCCAAAAACCTCAATTGTTATCGGGTTATAATTCATAAATTCAGTAACAATTAAAGCTTAAAAAAATGAACGAGTATGCGCTAATTATGAGACATGAGGATGGTACAAAAATAGCCTCGCCAGAGCAAATGCAAATATGGATGAAACAAACCATGGATTGGATAGGCAGTATCGCCGCCCAAAACAAATTTGTGAGCGGCACGGGCCTGCCTTTTGACGATGCCCGTGTGGTGCACTCCAACAAAATGGTTACCGATGGTCCGTTTGGCGAGATTAAGGAAACTATAGGTGGGTTTATTGTGGTAAGAGCCGAATCTGCAGACGAGGCGGCGGAATTTGCAAAAGGCTGCCCGGTTTTGCAAGGCGAAGGCAATACGATGGAAGTACGCCGCATTGCCAAAAATGATGGGCCACACTAAAAGCTTTAAAAAGCCTCTGTACATTTACAGGGGCTTTCCCGCTTATGGAACAACAGGAGTTAATACCACATTTATTCAGGACGGAATACCGGAAGATAGTCTCGGTATTGTGCAGGCGCTTTGGGTTTGATGAAATGGAGACAGCCGAGGACATCGCCAGTGAAACCTTCCTCACCGCCGCGCAAACCTGGGGGTTTAACGGGCTACCCCAAAATCCTGTCGCCTGGTTGTATCGCGTTGCTCAAAACAAAGCAAAAAATTATTTACAGCGCGATTTAACTTTTCAAACTAAAGTTGTGCCGCAAGTAAAAAGCGATTTTTCAGAACGCTATGAAACTGAGATAGATTTATCGCCGCAAAACATCAGCGATAGTCAGTTACAAATGATGTTCGCTATTTGCCACCCTTGTATCCCTCCCGAGGCCCAGGTTGGCTTATCGCTCCGGATCCTCTGCGGGTTTGGCATTGATGAGATCTCTGAGGCTTTTCTGAGTAGCAAGGAAACCATAAACAAGCGCTTGTATCGAGCCCGGGAAAAGTTACGCGAGGCGCAAATCAAAATAGAGCTTCCCGCTCCGGCGCAGATAGATGAGCGACTTGAAGTTGTACTGACAACCATTTACCTGCTGTTTAACGAGGGATATTATTCCATTAGCCAAAATCAGGTACTGCGGCAGGATTTGTGCTTTGAGGCCATCAGGCTATGCCAAATGCTTGCCGACAATGAGCATACCAATAAACCTGCGGTTAATGCCCTGCTTGCGCTGATGTATTTTCACGCCTCGCGGTTAGATGCACGGTTAAATAAAAACGGCGAAATAATTTTGTATCATGATCAGGATACAAGCCTGTGGAATGCGGATATGATCCTCAAAGGCGGATATTATTTAAACAAGTCGGCTATAGGCAGTACTCTTTCAAAATATCACCTGGAGGCCTCAATTGCCTATTGGAGCACGCAGAAAGCGGACACTAAAGCGAAATGGGAAAACATATTACAGCTTTATAATCGTTATTTGCAGATTGCCTATTCGCCTGTAGCGGCGCTTAACCGTACCTATGCGCTGGCTAAAGCAAACAGTAAGGAGGAAGCCATTGTTGAAGCCGAAAAATTGAACCTGGCGGACAATCCGTTTTACTTTGCATTGCTGGGCCAGCTTTATACCGGTATTGATAACCAAAAAGCAAAAACGAATTTTCAAAACGCCCTGACTATTGCCAGAACATCAGCAGATAAAAAAATTATCCAGAAAAAAATAGACGAACTTGAAGAATGATCGGCATGCGTACGTCAAAAGATCGCGTATTAGGAATTTTCATTCCTACGGTCAGCAAGGAAACTTGGGGTGGGGCACTCAAAGATTTGCTATTTTACTCCAGTCAACAACACCCACTTTTGCTGCCCATTGAATATATTCGTCCTTCAGCTGATTGACTAATGCCGGAAATTTATCTGCTACATTGTTTATTTCAGACCGATCCGCATCAAGGTTATATAACTCCCAGGGTTGCCCCGGCTCGGCAACCAGTTTCCATTTGCCTTTCCTTATGGCCCTGCTGCCTTCGTGCTCCCAAAACAGTGTTTTATTACCGGTGAAAGGTTTGCGTTTAAATGCATCAGCCAAACTAACACCTGCCAGGGGTGTTAGCTGCCTGTTTTTAAATTGAGTTGGATATCTTACGCCTGCCAGATCAAGACAGGTGGGCATCAGATCAACCAGGTGCCCGGGACTGCTGTTGGTGCTGCCCGCTTTAATGTGCCCCGGATACCACGCTATGAGTGGTGTTGCTATGCCGCCCTCATGCGTATTGCGTTTAAACAGTTTAAACGGCGTATTACTTACATTGGCCCAGGGTATCTCATAACTATCTATTGAATTTACCGAGCCGGGTACGCCAGATTTTTGAATAACCGTTGATAAACTTTTTACTTCATCCGCACTGCCGCCGTTATCTGAGGCGAAAAGGATTATGGTATTCTTATCTTTTCCCAGTTGCTTCAATTTAGTCATAATTTCGCCTATGCAAGCGTCCATGCGGTAAACCATGGCTGCATAAATGGCCATACGGGTGTCCCATTTATCTTTTTCTTCGGCAGATAAGGAATCCCAGGCCGGTGCGCGCTTATCACGTGCAGATAATTGCCATTGCTTTTTGATGATACCTTCCGCAAGCTGTTTTTGATAGCGTTGTTTTCGCAAAACGTCCCAACCTTTAAGGTACTGGCCCTTATATTTTGCAATATCCCGGGGCAAGGCCTGGATAGGCCAGTGCGGTGCATTATAAGCTACATACATAAAGAAAGGTTTTTGCTGCGCTTCGATCTCGTCTAAAGATTTGAGAGCAAAATCTGTAATGGCCTGTGTTAGATATTTTGAAGTATCATTGCGGGTTACTTCTTTATCATTCAGCATAAAAGTAATCTTGCTGCCATCGTTATACAGCGGTGCCGAATTAAAGTAGCTGCTGCCGTTGTTCAACATCGTAAATGACCTATCGAACCCGCGATTATAGGCCAGTGCAGATTGCTGCAAACCTACATGCCATTTTCCCGAGACTATGGTATTATAACCCGCTTCATCTTTTAACAACTCGGCAATGGTGGCGCTGTTTTCGTTTAAAAATCCCTGGTATGCGGGCGAGCCTTTATATTTTATCATATCGCCCACACCAGCCTGGTGAGGGTATAAACCGGTTAACAACGCCGCCCGCGACGGACAACACCGGCCAGCATTATAAAACTGGGTCATTTTAAGGCCCTCGCGGGCCAGCCTGTCTATATTGGGCGTGCTGATTTCGGAACCAAAACAGCCGATATCAGAAAAGCCCATATCGTCGGCCAAAATGATGACGATATTGGGCTTTTGTTTAGGGGCCTGCCCAAATGCAGGCCCCATATACAATATAATAAGAAGTAGGCAGCAAATTCGTTTTAGCATAGTTTTGCTTTATTTACCATTGGCAGCCAGGCCTGTTTTTGCCTGTTCGGCAACAGCGACTATTTGGGTGGTTGATGAAAAGCCCTGCTTTTTCCAAACTTCCTTGCCGTTTTTATACAGTACCAGTGTTGGCAGCACATTTACTTTTAACTCTTTGGCAAGGGCGGTGTTGTCATAAACTTCAATGCTGATCACCTTGGGCGTAAAGGCAGAATTGGCCTTCAATGAATCAAGCACAGGCACCAGTTTTTTGCAGGCGCCGCAATACCTCGATCCAAAATCAACCAAAACCAATGGCGATGAAGCGGCCAATTCAGTAAACTGGGCATTGGAAAGCGACACGCCTTTTTTAGTAGTTGAAATAATGGGATGGCCCGAGCCAATCCAGTTAGCCAAACCGCCCGGAAGCTCTTCTACATCTTTAAAGCCTTTGGCCCTTAACTCGCGCGACAGCACAGCACTACGGCCATTGGCTATTGAATAAACAAACGTAGGTTTAGCCTTATCCAGCCCATCAAGTTTTTGCTGATAGTCGGCAGCTTTGGCATCAACATTTGTGGCGCCTTTAATATGGTTTTGTGCAAACTCTTCGGCAGCGCGGGCGTCAAGTACCTGCGGATCTTTGGCCTGTTTTAATTTAGCGGCAAAGGCTTCAAGCGATAACAAAGCAGGCGATTGCGCTTTTACCTCGCCGGTAAAAATTACCAGCAGGGCCAGTAAAATTGTTTTTAAGTTTTTCATAATCTTAATTGTTGTTTTCGAGGTGATGGATTCTTCTATTGTTAATATCATCCCTATCGATAAATGGATAGATGTGGTTCTTCTTAGCTTCGGCATCAAACAAATCTTTCAGCTCCTTTAGCTTTTCCGGGTATTTCTTAGCCAGGTCAACACGTTCGTTAAAATCTTCGTTCAGGTTATACAGTTTCCAAACGTCTTTATCATAATTACGCTCGGGGATGGTTTTCTCCTTCGGAAAGTTTATCAGGTCTACGTTATCCGGGCGGTGCGCAGCCTCGGCCTTCCAGCCATCTTTATAGATAGACCTTGAAGTAAAAATGTAATAGTACTGTTGGGTATGCAACGATTTTGCCTGGGCATTATTAAACGAGCTGAACAGCGATTTGCCTTGCAAGGTATCCTGTTTAATACCCTTAATAAACTCGGGCAGTTTTAAACCGGCAGCTTCGATGGTGGTAGGGAAGATATCCGAAACATGGCCGTATTGGGTGCGAATGGTGCCTTTTTCTTTGATCAGTTTTGGATAGTAAACAATCAGCGGGTTATGGGTCCCCCCTTCGGCATCGGCATCTGATTTCCAGTATTTAAATGGCGTGTTAGCTGCTTGTGCCCAACCCAACGGGTAATTGGTTGAAGCTTCGGGTGTGCCGATGGTTTCGTAATCGCTTTCGTTTTTTTTGATGTAATCAGCCTCAAGCGTAGTTAGAGCAGAGTTTTTAGGGTTGATGATACCGTGAACGGTTCCTTCCTTACTTGCGCCGTTATCCCCTATCATCACAAAAACCAATGTATTATCAAACTGGCCCGATGCTTTCAGGTAGCTGATAACCCGGCCAACCTGGTTGTCTATATAGGTAAGATACCCCGCATAAACTTCCATAAAACGGGCATACAGTTTCTTTTGATCGGCAGGCAGGCTGTTCCAGGCCTGGATACGTTCGTTACGTTCGGGCAGTTTGGCATAAGCAGGAATGTAGCCTGCTTTTTTCTGGTTGTCAAAAACCCGTTGGCGGTATACGTCCCAACCCTCATCAAATTTGCCTTTGTAAAGGTCGCTCCATTCATGGCTTACCTGGTGCGGTGCATGTGTGGCGCCCGGCGCGTAATACAAAAAGAAAGGCTGATCGGGCGCGGCTTTATGTGCTGCATCGATATAAGCGATAGCTTTATCGGTAATCTGCTCGTTCAGGTTACGGCCATCTGGTTTAATGTGGAAGTTATCCTCTACCAAGTGCGGCGGGTGATACTGGTCTGTTGCCGATTCCAGGAAACCGAAGTGATGGTCAAAACCTTTGCCGGTGGGCCAGCGGTCAAACGGGCCAACTGCCGTGGTATCCTCATCGGGCGTTACACCCCATTTGCCCACCGCGAAAGTGCTGTAACCGTTGGCGCGGAGTGCTTCGGCAATGGTGCCTTTATCAGCCGGGATACGGCCATCATAACCGGGGAACCCGGCCGCCGTAGAGGCGTGGGCAAAGTTACCCATATGCACATAATGGTGATTGCGCCCGGTAAGTAATGACGACCGTGTTGGCGCGCAAATACCAGCCGTGTGGAAATTGGTATACCGCAGACCATTATTAGCCAGTGTATCAAAATTTGGGGTACTGATAAGCCCGCCGAAAGTGCCGGATGCACCAAAGCCCACATCATCAAGCAGTATCCAAACAATATTGGGTGCTCCTTTAGGGGCTTTAAGCGGTTTGTTCCACCATTCTTTTGATTCGGCAAGCGTTTTTCCCTCCACGCCTTTATAAGTGGAAGGATCAATAGGTGCTATGTTTTGCGGCGTTACCGGTACCTGCGGCAACTGCGCAAAAGCAGGCACACTAAACACAACAGCTATGGCCGATAGGGCTATAATTCGATGATAGGCGTATTTCATGATCGTACTATTTAGTTTTACTTTTTATAATTTTTGTGGATGCGCTGGTGGTAAACATCGTACCAGTCGATAAACGGATACAGGTTGTTCTTTTTAGCCTGCTGGTCAAAAACCGCTTTAAGCTCTTTTAACTTTTCAGGGTATTTTTTTGCCAGGTCAACACGTTCGTTAAAATCCTGGTTCAAGTTGTACAGTTCCCATACATCTTCGTCAAAGCTTTTATCGGGCACATTCTGTCCAACCTTAAAATCACCCAGTTCCACGTTGTCCGGGTGGTGCGCAGCCTCTGCTTTCCAGCCATCGCTATAAACCGACCGTGAGCCAAAAATGTAATAGTGCTGCAAAACGTGGCGGGTGGGCGCTTCAGGATGATCAAAGGAATACACCAGCGATGTACCTTGTATAGTGTCTTGCTTAACACCCTTTATATATTCCGGTAGTTTGATACCGGTAAACTCCAGCGTGGTAGGCAGCACATCAATTACATGCCCATATTGGGTACGGATAGTCCCTTTATCTTTAATGCCCTTTGGATAATACACAATAAGCGGATTGCGTGTGCCGCCTTCTGAGTTGGCATCCTGTTTCCAGTATTTAAATGGTGTATTAGCGGCCTGTGCCCAGCCCAGGGGATAATTGGTAGTGGCCTGCGGTGTGCCTATATCGGTAATATCTTCAATGTTGGTTTTCAGGTAAGTATCTTCTGCAACCAGTTTTGCCGAGTTCTTTTTAGGGTTGATAACACCGTGAACTGTACCTTCTTTACTGGCCCCGTTATCGCCAATGATTACAAATACCAAGGTATTATCCAGTTGCCCGCTTTGTTTTAAATGATTAATAAGCCTGCCAACTTCATGATCGGTGTAGGTTAAATATCCGGCGTAAACTTCCATGAAACGGGCATACAGCTTTTTCTCGGCTGCCGGTAGTGAGTTCCAGGCCGGGATGCGAGGGTTGCGCTCAGGCAGTTTGGCATAAGCCGGAATAATGCCCAGTTGTTTTTGCCTGGCTATAACTTTTTCCCTGAAATCGTCCCAGCCGCTATCAAACTGGCCTTTGTAAAGATCGCTCCACTCGGTGGCCACCTGGTGGGGCGAATGGGTGGCACCCGGGGCATAGTATAAAAAGAATGGTTTATCGGGCGCTGCTTTATGCTGACGGGTTAAGTAAAATATGGCTTTATCGGTTATCTGGTCGTTAAGGTGGCGGCCATCCGGTGTTACATGGGCGTTATCCTCAACTAAATCGGGCTTGTACTGGTCGGTGGCCGATCCTAAAAATCCGAAGAAATGATCAAAACCTTTGCCTGAGGGCCAGCGGTCAAACGGGCCGGCATCGGTAGCGTCCTCATCAGGCGTAAGCCCGTATTTGCCCACAGCAAAAGTATTGTAGCCGTTCTCGCGTAATATTTCGGCAATGGTTCCCTTGTCTGAGGGGATACGACCATCATACCCCGGAAAACCGGCCGATAGGGTTACGTGCGAAAAACCGCCCTCATGAACATAGTGGTGGTTACGCCCGGTAAGTAGCGCCGACCGTGTTGGCGCACAAATACCAGCCGTATGAAAGTTGGTATAACGCAGCCCGTTACTGGCCAGCGTATCAAAATTGGGGGTTTTAATGATGCCGCCAAAAGTGCTTGATGCACCAAAGCCAACATCATCTAAAATAATCCACAATACGTTTGGGGCGCCGGCGGGCGCTTTATGCGGCTCGGGCCACCACTCCTTTGAATCATCAAGCGTTTTGCCCACCACGCCGCCATAAGGTTGATTATTTTGGGCCTTTGCACTTTGCAACCCAATTAAACCAATGGCCATTATAACAGGCCATATTTTTTTATGGTAACCGGTTTCGGAATGCCCCGGGAGTTTTTTTGTCAACTTGTTTAATATCTTCATGATATGTGTATGTTATGGTTTAAATTGAGCCTGTTGAGCAGGGAAGCCAACCTTTGTTAAGCTATCAATGGCGCCAATATTGTAGCCCAAACTATACCCCAGCGCTGCCAGGGAATCTGCAGCTTTGCCGCTGCGGTTACCAGAATGGCAATACAGGTATATGTGCTTTGTTTTGTCTAATTTTTTGATCTGATCGGCAAAATCAGCACCCTTGATATTGATATTGGCCGCATACTTTAAATGCTCCTTGTTATATTCATCCGGGGTGCGTACATCTACCAGGTAGGCTTTACCCTGCTCTACCTCGGCAAGCAGTTTTTTACTTACTTCGGGTGTTACTACAATTTTAGCCGATTTTTTTTGCACGTAAGTTTGAGCCTGTATACCTGTAACCACCAGGAGCAGCAGGATAATGATGTTTAGTTGTTTCATGACCTTACTTTAATCTTGATATTATTCGGCGTAGCTGGAGCGAAATTTTACGCCCCAGCGGCCGTTTTCTTTAGTTAATATGTACAATGATTCATATTGCCCTATGAGGCTGCCATCGGCCCGGAAGCGCGAAAACCGGGTATCCACGTGCACCTTATCGGCTGATGCCTGCACAATATTGCGGTGGTCCCACTGGCTGTGGTCCCACCCTGCCTTATGCAGCTCGCCAAAAACTTTGACCGAATCGCGCAGGCCGGCTTTCTCTAACACTGACATTTTTCCGCCGGCCAGCCGGTAATGCGGAAACTGGTAGGTGGCCTCCCAACCCTTCAAATCTTTGGCATTAAAGGTGGTCATATACTCATCAAGCACCTGCAGCACGGCAGCACTTACCCGTGGGTCGATACCGTGCGAGCCGCTTTCGGCAGGGGCCGCCTGGGCAAATACCCGGCCCGAAAAGCCTGTCAGCATCAAAAGGACAACAATTACTTTTTTCATCACTATGGTTTTATTGCCAGCCAGGGTTTTGGGTGAGCTTGCCGTTGCTATTATCTATTTCCTGCTGCGGTATCGGGAACAGGTAAAATTTACCAGCCGCGCCTTTGCTTACATTGGTTTTGCCCACCTTAAGCAAACTCACCTCAAGTATGCCCTTGCCCGATGCATCACGTTCGCGGATCAAATCAAACCAGCGCTGGTACTCAAAAACAAATTCCAGTCTTCGTTCTAAATAAACCGCATTGCGAAAAGATGCCTGGTCAAGCCCCGAAAGGTCATCAAGCCCGGCACGTTTCCTAACCCGGTTGATAGATGCATAAGCTTTAGTAGTAGGACCATTCAGCTCATTCTCCGCTTCAGCATGGATCAACAGCACGTCCGAAAAACGGATGATTGGCACATTAGCGCCCGATTCTGCTTCGTTGGCAGCTACACTCGGGTCAAAATATTTATTAAAGAAGGGGATCGAGTCGTTAGCTATTGTAGCATCATTCAGCTTACCATAGTACAGGTTGGTTGCAGGGCTTTGAAAACGTGTTACAAAGCTTACCCGCTTACGTTTATCATTGGCCGGATATAGTTTATAGATACTAAAAAACTTATCTACGCCATTCGGTTTGGTAGCATCGGGTACCGAATAAAACACTACCTGGTCGGCATAACTACCTACCATGCCGGGTATGCCGTTCAGCACAGACCGCGGCGCCTGGTTATTGCCTTGCCCCTGCGAGTTTGATTTAAACTGGGCCGAGAAAATGTGTTCTTTGCCATTTTCGGTAGCAGGCAAAAACACATCGGCATAGTTGGTAAACAAATCGTACCCGTACGGGCCGCTTATCACCGCTTCGGCCTGGGTTACGGCCTTGTCCCATTTACGCTCGGTAAGATAAACTTTGGCCAATAATGAATACGCCGCACCCGCGGTTGCCCTGCCAACATCTGCGCCGGTATAGCTATTCGGCAAATCGGTTGCGGCAGCGGTTAAATCAGTTTCTATCTGGGTGTAAACCGTAGCGGCAGCCGTTCTGGGAACCTGCAGATCAGACAGGTTGATAGACGTTTGATCGTGAAGTACCAAAGGCACATCGCCGTACAAACGCACCAGGTTAAAGTAATACAAAGCCCTCAAAAACTTCGCTTCGGCAACAAGCCTTTTGTTTAGCGTAGCATCAAATTTAATATCGGGTATGGTATCAATGGCAATGTTGGCCTTTTTGATAGCCGCATAATGTTGTTGCCATATCTGCAAAATACGCAGGCCCGATGCCGAATGCCCAAGCACAGCCTGTGAACGTACATCGGCGTTTGTAGCACCAGGACCAGGTCCTTCGTCATCACCCATAAAATCCATACCTGTATTAAAAAGGGTATTATATGGTGTTTGAACGCTGTTTGCGCCTGCGTTTAACAACGAGTAAGCAGCTGTAACCGAAGCTACGGCATCGGCCTGGGTTTTATAAAACTGGCTTGCCGGTATAAATGATCGCGGATCCTCATTGAGTTTGGCGCATGAAACAGCGCCGAGAGCGATCAGTAAGATCAGGTATTTAATATTTTTAGTTTTCATGTTTTAAAAATCAAAAGTTAACCGCTACAGGGTGATCCCTATACCTACAATAAACGACTTGTTGTTAGGATAAGCCCCATTATCAACACCCGAGGTAATGGCCGACTGCTCATTACTGCTCACTTCCGGATCGTACCCGGTATATTTAGTCCAGGTAGCCAGGTTCTGCGCGTTTGCATAGATCCTGATCTTCTTGATTGGCGACGTGGAAAGTACCGATTGCGGGAAAGTATAGCCTATACTGAGGCTTTTAAGACGCAGGTATGAACCATTCTCTACAAACCTGTCAGATATGGTTGGCGCCGGGTCCTGGAAAGCGCTGTGAACATCGGTATTGGTATTTGTTGGTGTCCAGCGGTTGAGTAACGTGGTGGTGGCATTGGTGTAACCTGTACCAAGTTCCAATACCGCCCTTTGCTGGTTATAAATTTTATTACCATAGGAGCCTTGCAGAAATACGCTTAAGTCGATGCCTTTATAGGAAAATGTGTTGGTAATACCACCTGTAAATTTAGGTTGGGCGTTACCAAGAATTACCCTATCGGCCACTTGTGTTATTTTGCCATCTCCATTGATATCCTTGTAGTTTTGGCCGCCAGCCGATGTATTGGCGGCCGGGGTAAGTATCGTACCGCCGGCCTGGATTAAGCCATTGGTTTTGTAGCCGATAAATGAACCAATAGGCTCACCAACTTTAAGGATAGAAGGCAGGGACGAATCCGGAATGAACTGGGTAACTCCATTGCCGCCCAGGCTTAATACCTTGTTCCGGTTAACAGCAAATACCAGGTTGGTGTTCCACACAAAACCACCGGTTAGGTTATGCGAGTTTATCCCAATCTCGAAACCTTTATTTTGCACCGAGCCCACGTTTTCATATTGCTGCGGGTTGGTGATGGCAGTATTGGTAATAATGGTTAAACCACTTGTAGCGGGCAATGGCAGATAAAGCAACAGGTTGGTTGTTTTTTTGTAATACACATCGGCCGTTATACTGATGCGGTCTTTAAATAAACCAAGGTCGAAACCAAGATCATATTGAGCTGTTTTTTCCCATGTTAAGTTGGGGTTGTACAGGCTGTTGGGTGCAAAACCGGCAACAGTGGTATTACCAAAGTTGTAACGATAATAACCTAATTGCGAGTATGACTGGTATGCCGGAATATCGCTGTTACCGGTTTGGCCGGCGCTCAGGCGTAGTTTTAACTGGCTGATAGCGGTTACATTTTTAAGAAAATCTTCGCTTGAAGTATTCCAGGCTACCGCTGCCGATGGGAAGGACGCCCACTGATGCCCTGGTGCAAATTTTGATGAACCATCGGCACGCAAGGTGAGCGTTAACAGGTATTTGCTGTTAAAGCCATAATTTACCCTGCCCAGGTATGATTTCAGCGCCCAGATATTTGAGGATGTAGAAGGGGCTATCGCGAAGCCGCTTCCTGATATGGAGGTAATACTTCCCGAGCCAAGGTTATTATAAGTATCATAATCGCTAACAAAACCCGATGCACCGTTGATAGAGCCCTCGGCCTTAAATTGTTGTTGCGTAAAACCAGCCAACACGTTTAATGAATGCTTACCAAATTTTTTATTGTAGGTAAGGGTATTTTCATTAAGCCAGTTATACGAATTAAGTGTACCGACTTCACCAAGGCCAGAGTAACCAGATCCTTCATATACCGAAGCTGGCAAATACCTGTTTTGCTTATTATCAATAATATCTATACCCGCCAGTACCCTTGCTGTAAGATTTTCGGTAATCCTATAATCGCCGGCTATATTGCCCAAAATACGGCTTGTGGTAGTGGTGTTAATTTGGTTATACAGCGTATTGATAGGGTTACCGTAGGTACCTTCAAATATATTTTTGATAAAGAACGATCCATCGGCATTGTAAATGGGCGTAGTAGGCGTCATCAGCAAAATCGCCGGTACTACCCCTGCCGGCGCTATCTGCGCTGTAGTGCGGCTGCCGGTTATGAACGACGATATTTTGAACTTATCATTATAATCGTGCTCAACATTTACACGGCCTGCATAACGCGCAAAGTTGGTATTTTGCAATATACCGTCCTGTTTAAAATAGTTGCCCGAAAAAGCAACCCGTGTTCTTTCGGTACCCGAAAATATTGACAGGCTGTGGTTTTGCGTGTTGCCTTTGCGGAAAGCCGCATCCTGCCAGTCGGTATTGGCATTGTACGGGTTCAATTGAGCTTCCGTTTGGGTTGCTTTGCCGCTGTTTGTCAAGGCATCGTTACGCAATGCTTCCCATTGTGTTGTATTCAACAGCGGTATCGTTTTAATCACTTCCTGCTTACCGTAACTACCATCGTAATTAATGGATGATACACCGGCTTTACCTTTTTTTGTTGTGATGATGATAACACCATTGGCACCCCTTGTACCATAAATAGCTGTTGCCGAAGCATCTTTTAAAACCTCGATGCTTTCAATATCCGAGGTATTGATAGATGCCAATGGATTAATTTTAGGACCATTGGTTACGCCGGCATCCGTTAACGAGTTACTGTTTGACGTTGGAAAACCATCTATTACATACAAAGGTTCGGCAACGGCATTTATGGAGTTTACACCACGCACCTGCACGGTTACGCCGGCACCAGGTTGCCCTGTGGCTTGTGTAACCTGGATACCAGAAACAGCGCCCTGCAAAGCCCTGTCAAGCGAGGGAACGGGTTGCTTTAAGGCCAGGGCCGGCACCGAAGCAACCGAACCGGTAATATCCTTACGTTTTTGCGAGCCATAACCCACAACCACTACCTGGTTTAGCTGAGTTTGGGCATCTTTCAGTTGGATTTCTACCGGGCTGCCATCGGCAATAAACTCTTGTTTTTCGTACCCGGTAAAGGTAATAATGAGTTTGTAAGGGAATTTTTGCCCGGTCACAAAGCTGAATTTACCCTCAATATCGGTTGCTACCGCGTGTGTGGTTCCTTCGATACGTACTACAGCACCTGGCAGAGGTTCTTTGGTAGCGCCATCAATAACACGACCAACCAGTCTGGAATTTATTATTGGCTCCGTTTGCTGTGCAAAGGTTACCAGCGGGGCGGCAATCAGTACTAAGAGCGCGATTATTAAAGTTTTTTTCATGTCGACAGGTTTTTAAGAGATGAAAAACCGGACGACTGGATAACCGCATAAAACGGGGTATATGAGTACTGTTGACGAAAAACGCCGTCAACTACCTGCAGCATAAAAGATGCCGCGGGCCGGGAAAAAGGCAACGCATAGCCTTTCCCTGCTTTCGCAATATTTTGCATAAATTTGAATAGTTAAAATGACACAATTGAAACAGGCTCAACGCCAATCGATCCCTGTTTCGTTGTTTTAATGACTGGGGAAAGGCTTTGCTTTTCCCCTTTTTGCAGTAAGTAATAGTTCTATTTTTTCATGTTCCTTTCTCATTATGCCCGTTAAACAGGCAGATTATTTATTTAAGGGGTATTATTTTTCTTAAGAACACCCGCTCCATCGCACTAATTAGCACTGTATTTTGAGGTCATGCTCCTAAGGCCGGCAACAGCAATTGATTTGCAGATACTTACATCCATACCAACTCCGCATAGTTGGCATAGATGTAGCCTTTGCTGGCACTAATATTATTTTAGTTTTAAGCTTTTACCGGCTGCAACCTGAATGAAGCTTCGGCCGGTTCTATTCCTGGCTCAACTACCGAGTCAGGCCTGTACAACTGGTGTGGCTGCAACGGAACATCTTGCTTAATCATGGGGCCATCCGCAGCAAGCTCGCTACCGGGTACTTTTGATTTAAATATAGGCCAGGCCAGCTGTGCGTACCATTGATCGCCTTCGTAATGTGAAATGCCGTAAGCTTTAGGATACTGGCGCGAGATATGTGCCGTACCAAAAATGATATCCCACAAAAAGAACATGTTACCAAAATTACCTTTGTAATAGCCTACCCCATCATCAGTAGTAGCCGCGTGGTGGGCGTGGTGCGTTGCAGGTGTTGATATGGTACGCTCCAAAATCCAGGCCAATGGGTGTAATATTTTGTATTGATAAAACGGCTTGTCCCAGGGAATACTTGAGTGGGCCAGCGTGGTAATGGTGCCTTTAATACCTTTAACAACAACAGCAGGGATACCTAAACCAAGATAAACCAAAGCCGTTGTTAAGTAGGTTTGCGAAAAGAAAATAGTATAAATGATATTTTGCCTGCTGGCCATAGCCATACCCATATATGACGCCGAATGATGGGTACGGTGAAAACGCCATAACCATGGCACTTCATGATGCAAACGGTGGTACCAGTATTGAGTAAGATCATCAGCCACCGCGATGATAGCGCAGCCCCAGAAAAATGGCACCCAGCTAAAAGAATCTTTAAAACCCGGTAGTATAGCGGGCAATACCTTTAGCCCATAATACGCAACCAGCGGTTTCACTACCAGTTTTGGGATGGTAAAACAGGCAATATCCACCCATTTTTCATTCTTGTTCCAGCGTTTTTTGTAAAGGCCGAATGAAAATTCGAGCACACCGAGCACTAATACCAAAACGGAAAAGCCATAGCCGTTAAGGTTTTCTATTACTTGTTTTATCTGTTCAATCATTGCTTTGTGGTTGAGTATTTACAGTTTTGTTCTTTATAGTGGTTTGTTCTTTATGCTGTTGCTTCTTTTCCCAGGGGCGTTGGCCGGTGATAAAAAAAGTTGCAAACATGAGCACGATGGGTAGTGCGTAAAGCAGCAGGCTGAGCAACGCGTTTTTGACTATCCGTACTTTAGTGGCTTGTTCCAGTTTCATAATCGGTTGCTTTTTGGGTGAATTGTGAATGCTATTTTAGTTTTTGAGCTTCGCTCCAGTAGTTTGCGGGTGAGCCACAGGCCACCGAAAATGATAATGAAAGGTATCAGGGTTACAATGATGCCAACCAATACCTTTTTCCCAAGCAGGGAAACGTCGTTAATGGTCATAATGAAAAATATTAAGTGGTAAGTAGCACCTGATACCGCACAACATTAGTCACGCCGGCACAGGCACCTGTTAGTTAAAAAATGAATTCTGTAGTCAGCGAACCGTGTGTAAAATAACGGGAGCTGGAGAAAGGACTAAATCCTTATGATGCTATATCAACAGCTACAACAAGAAATACAACAGCAGGTAAAAGCAATAGCAGTTGATGGGTAATTAGCAAGGCCGTATTTGGGTAAAAGATCGGGTTGCATGGTGGTTGCTTTTAATGATTTAATTGTTTGTGATTTAATTACAGGGGCAAATATAAAAAAGGATTTCATATATACTACTATTTCTATAGAAATTATATAACATAATTTATTTATTTGCGTTAAAGCCCCTAAAACCATGAATAAGCTTAGCAATTTACTGCTTTTGGCCTGTTGGTATTCGCTCATATTAATCAACTTTTGATGCTGCGATGGCGATGCGGCCCATCCTTCATGATTAACAACGATAAATATTATCGGATAATAGCCATGATGTTGACCGGGGATTCTTGGCATCCAAAATAGCCCTAAACAAAATTGCTTTTTTTTGGTTATTTTGGTTCACAATATAAAACAGCCGGCCCCCTCATGCAATTAACTGACGGAGAAGATTTACATAATGCTGTGCTCCATGCGCCTATTGGAATTTGCATATTAAATGCGGATTCCTTTGTTGCCGAAATTGTCAACAAGAAATTCGTGGAAGTAGCCGGAAAGCCTTACGAAACTATTTTCGGTCAGTTTTACTGGGATGCCTTTGCAGAGGCCCGGCCTTATTATGAGGAGGCCCTGGCGGGGGTAGTTAAAACCGGCGAGGCTTATTATGCAAATGAGGTGGAGTTGATGCTGATCAGGCATGACCGGGAAGAAAAAATCTTCGTTACTTTTGTTTATGCCCCCATAAAAGATGAAGCGGGTAAAGTAAAAAAAGTAGCAGTTTGGGTACTTGAAAATACCAGCCAGGTAAATGAACGGCAAAATATTGAAGCAGCGCGGGCGGCCTTTAAGCGGGAACGCGACCGGCTTAAGAACTTTTTTATGCAAGCCCCAGCTGGTATTTGCATCCTTGACGGCCCCGATTTAGTTTACGAATTGGTTAATCCCGCATACCAGGAATTATTACCCGGCCGAAGATTATTAAACAGGCCACTGTTTGAAGCGTTACCGGAGTTAGTAGGTACTCCATTGCAAGACGTGTTGTTAAACATTTATCGTACAGGAGAGCCTTACCAAATGAACGAGCTGTTGATACCAATAGCCGAGTATGAAGGCGGGCCTACAACCAACCGTTATTTCAGTTTTAATTACCAGGCACGCCGCGATGAAAATGACCAGATTGATGGAATCATGGCGTTTGTATTCGAGGTAACCGGAATGATAGAGGTACAGCAGGATTTGCAACGAGCCAGGGAACAGTCAGATCAGCAAAAAAGGGTATATGAAACAATCACGTCTGGTACACCCGACCTGATATACGTATTTGATTTAAACTATCGCTTTATTTATGTCAATCAGGCTTTGCTTGCCATGTGGGGCAAAACATGGGAAAATGCAGTTGGCAAAGGACTTCTCGAAAACGGTTACGAACCCTGGCATGCAGAAATGCATGAACGCGAGATAGACCAGGTTAAATCAACCAAACAACCTATTCGCGGAGAGGTATCTTTTCCGCATGCTATTTTAGGCCGCCGGGTGTATGATTATATTTTTACCCCGGTAATTAATGAACATGGGGAAGTAGAGGCCGTTGCCGGTACAACCCGCGATATTACCGAACGCAAACAATGGGAAGAATCACTTTCGAACGCTTCGGAAGAATTACAAGCGATCAATGAAGAGTTGGCGGCCGTTAATGAAGAGCAAGCCGCTTCTAACGAAGAATTAACCTCCACTAACAACGAATTGGCGTTGGTTAATCAGCGATTGCACGAGGCACAACAAAAAATAGAGGAAAGTGAAGTGGCACTGCGTTTAGCGATTGACGCTGCCAATTTCGGAACCTGGTTTATCCATTCTGTCACGCGGGAGTTCATTGTTGATGTACGTCTGAAAGAGTTATTTGGATACTATCCCCACGAAGACCTTTCTATTGAGCAGGCATTGGCACAAATTACTGATGAATACCGCCATTTTGTAGCTACTAAGCTGGAAAACGCAATTTATAACGGTGGAGATTATGATGTTATTTATCCTGTGGTGGGTTTGCATGACAACCAGTTGCGCTGGTTGCGGGCCATTGGCAATTTAAAAGCCGATCCTTCCGGCGCCTTTTCGGCATTTACTGGGGTGGTCATGGATATTTCCGACCAGCATATAGCCACAAAAAAAATAGCACGCGCCGAAGAAAGTTTGCGAATGGCCACTGAAGCGGCCGGCTTAGGAACCTATTATATCAACGTGATCGACCGGATCTTTTACCCTTCAACCAAACTTAAGGAATTCTTTGGTTTCGGTTCCGAAGAAGAGGTGCCGTATGAGGCTGCTATCAACCAGATTCACCCGGATTACCGGCAGGCGGCTGCCGACCTTGTGGAAGAGGCGATAACCAAAGGCGTAAAATTCGATATGGAATATCCCATTATTGGCCATAACGATGGCAAAATAAGATGGGTGCGAGGCATTGGAACGGTACAGCAGGATGAAAAAGGCATCAACCGCTATTTTACCGGTGTGCTGCATGAAATTACAGAACGCAAACTTGCAGAGCAGCAACAGGCTGAATATACAAATAAACTGCAAGCGGTTAACGAAGAAATAGCGGCATCAAACGAGGAACTCATTACTACCAACGAGGAGTTAATGGTTATGCAGCAGCGGCTGGAAGATACCAACCAGGAACTGGCCGCCAGTGCCTCGCGCCTGCGCATGGCTATTGAATCAACCAGCCTGGGCACCTGGGATTATAATCCGCAAACGGGGGAACTTTACTGGTCTAAAGAATGCCGCGACATCTATGGTGTGCATCCAGATACACCCGTTACTTTTGCTTTATTTGCTGAACACATATACCCAGACGACCGTGAGTGGGTAGAAAAGGAGGTAGAAAAAGCCATCCATCCTGAAAAGGGCGGCCGGTATGATATTAGTTTCCGGATCAACCGTTTTAATAATGGTGAAACACGCTGGGTTAAGGTACACGGCTCGGTTTATTTTGAATCGGGCCTGGCGACCCGCTTTATTGGCACCGTTCTGGATATTACAGATATGAAAGATGCCGAAAAGCAAAGTGCAAGGTTGGCAGCCATCATTCAATCTTCAGATGATGCCATTATAAGTAAAACACTTGACAGTGTAATCACCAGCTGGAATGCCGCGGCTGAGCGCATCTTTGGCTATCCAGGAGAAGAGATGATAGGGGAAACCATCTATAAACTCATCCCGGAAGACCGCCTTGATGAAGAACCGCAGATATTGGCGCGTTTAAAATCCGGTGAGCGCGTGCAGCATTTCGAAACAAAAAGACAAACCAAAGATGGCCGCCTGATTGATGTCTCACTCACCATATCGCCTGTTAAAGACCCGCAGGGCAATATTATCGGCTTATCAAAAATTGCCCGTGACATTACCGAAAAGAAACTGGATGAAACACGCAAAAGCGATTTTATAGGCATGGTTAGCCATGAGCTAAAAACGCCGTTGACTTCACTGGGCGCCATTATCCAGGTAACCAATGCCAAACTTGGGACCAGCGAGGATAGCTTCCTGGTGGGTGCCATGCAAAAAGCAAACCAGCAGGTAAAGCGTATGACAGCCATGATCAACGGCTTCCTGAACATCTCACGGCTGGAATCGGGAAAGATCCACATCGAGAAGCAGGATTTTGATATGGAAACGCTGATTTTGGATGTGATCGAAGAAGCTAACTTAACCACCAGCACGCATGTCATCAACTATGACCAGCGCCAGCCGGTGCTGCTGAATGCCGACCGCGACAAGATTGGCTCGGTGATATCGAATTTTATAAGTAACGCTATCAAATACTCGCCAAAAGGTAAATATATCGACGTATCCTGTATCGTAAAGGACGGCGAAGTTATCCTGAGTGTTAAAGACGACGGCATGGGTATTAAGCCGGAGGATCTCGACAAAATTTTCGACCGTTATTACCGTGTGGAAACTAACCATACCCGGCATATATCCGGTTTCGGGATTGGGTTATACCTAAGTTCGGAGATTATAGAGCGTCATGGCGGCAAGGTTTGGGCGGAGAGCGAAAGCGGAAAAGGATCCACCTTTTATTTCAGTTTACCGCTGGCAACTTTCTGATACCTTTAATGTGATAGAAACCATGCATCGTTAAAACATGGGATATCAGAATAATTTGACTAACGGTTGTAGTGATATAAAAAAGGAGAGGTTTTACCCCCTCCTTTCTGTTTTTAATTAATAACCTGGATTTTGGTACATCTTAACAGGGTTAAGTTTATACTCATCAAACGGAATAGGATAATAACGGTCTTTTGTGCTAAAGTTAGCTACCTGTGCCAAACCAAAATCGGTTTGTTTTTTGGCTTTAAAGTAGGCTACTAACTCATCGGTAGTAAATGTACGCAGCAAATCAAACCAGCGGTGGTGCTCAAAGGCCAGCTCAACACGGCGCTCATGTAAAATAGCCAGCTTAAGCGTAGGGTATCTCGAAGCGTAATCGCTATTTGTCATTGATACAGCATAGGTTGGCATGCCAGCACGGGTACGCACCTGGTCTAAGAAACTTGTAGCAGTTGCGGCATCGCCCAGGTAATTATTAACCTCGGCAAGCGACAGGATTACATCAGCATAGCGCATCAAAATCCAGTCGTTACCGCCATAGCCATTAACGCCGGCAGCGTTGCTAACATCCCTGAATTTGGTAACAAACCAATCTTTAACAATAGGATCATTAGCGTATTTAACAGAGAAGGTCATTCGCGGATCGCTGGTTTCGTACTCATTGATCAAATCATGGGTAACATTATAACCAGCGCCCGATGATGGTTTTTGCGAGTTGATGGTTTCACCTTTTGCCTGGTTGTTGGCGGCGATTGACGAACTGTAATTAAGATCGCCCTGGATGTTCACAATCTGGAAGATCAGCTCCGGGCAGGTTGTTTTCTTGCTTACATCAAAAACATCCGTATAAGGGATGCTGTTCAACAGGCCAAAATTACGCATGTTGTAAGCAGCCATTAAGGCTGTTTTGGCGTTGTTTAAATTAGTGGTCCGGTTAGCCTGATCTAAAGTAGTGGCCATGGTAAGGTATGCCTGGCCCATCAGGAAATTAGCAGCCGCTTTTGATACCCTGCCGGTTGATGCCTGCAGGTTTGGAAGCGGGCTGTTAACAACATCTGTTAAATCGGCTATTATTTGCTGGTAAACCGCATCTTGCTTTACCCTGAAAGTTGAGGCGGCAACATCGGCTGCAGATGATAGTTGTTTGGTTACCAACGGTACATCGCCCCAAAGCCGCACTAATTCAAAATAAGTAAATGCACGCAAAAACTTCGCTTCGGCAGCGTATTTCAACTTTAAGTTATTATCCGGAAAGCTAACCTGGTCAATGTGCGATAACACCACATTTGCGCGGCTAACCGTGGTATACAACGATACCCAGTGGGCTTTTAAATAAGTATTGCTTGGCAATATAGAAAAGTTGTTGAACTGGAAAGGTTCGCCGGCGTTTGACTGGTTATCGTTAGTACCGGTATCATCTGAACGCTGATCTGTCCACAAATCGCTTCCCTCGCCAACATTGTTACCGCTGCGCATTGATTGATAAATGCCATTTACGGCCAGCAATACGTCGTTGGGTGTTTTATAGCTTGCGTCAACGGTTACCGCGTTGGGGTCGCTTTCATTTAAAAAGTCTTTTTTACAAGACGGGCTTATGGCCACAACCGCAGCAAAGCAGGCAATGGCTAAAAATTTCTTATTCATTTTAATTTCTCTTAAAAAATTTATCAAAAAGTAACGTTTACACCTAAGTTGTATGACCTAACCAGCGGATAGGTACCATAATCGATACCCGGCGCAAGGTTGGCAGGCTGCGTGCTGTTTGATGCGGCACCAGAGTAGTTGTAATCTACATCGGGGTTATAGCCTTTATACTTGGTGATGGTAAACGCATTAACTACACTTGCAAAAACACGTGCCTTGGTAAGGCCCAAAGTGTTTTGCAAAAAGCCTGGCAGGGTGTAACCTAATGTTAAGTTGGTACAACGCAGGTACGAGCCGCTTTGCAGGTAAAATGTTGATAAACGGGTACTGTTACTTTGCGTACCGGCACGTGAAGCACGGTAAAAAGAGCCATCGCCCGGGTTTTCCGCATTCCTGTACCTGTCGGCTACGTTGGCGTATTGATTGCCCGATCCCTCTCCATTATACAGGTAATAGTCCTGTCCATCCAGAATCTGGTTACCGTATGATCCGTTGAAGGCAGCGCTTAAATCAAAGTGTTTATAAGTACTATTTAAGGCAAAGCCGTAAGTAAATTTGGCATATGGCGAACCGATAATGCCTTTATCGGCATCGTTTACAATACCATCGTGATTAGTGTCAACAAACCACAGATCGCCAATTTTGGCGGGATTAGTTTGTGAAGCAGACGGGGCGGTTTTACCTAAATTATCGGCAGTAATTATACCGCCAACTTTAAAGCCATAAAACATGCCTATTGGCTGGCCTTGTGTAGTGATGCTGGTAAGGTATGAGCGCTCGGCACCATTAATGATCAGGGTATTGTTTGACGGCAGTTTAACAACTTTATTGCGGTTTAATGAAATATTACCGCTTGCACCAAAGGTGAAATCCTTATTGTTAATGATCTTTCCGTCTACCTGGAAATCAAAACCGCCGTTGCGAATCTTGGAATCGCGCAGGTTGGTTAGGATGGTGGTACTGCCCGATATTGCCGAAATAGGCTGGTTATACAACAGGTTGTATGAATAACTCAGGTAATAGTTGGCAATAATTGAAAGTCGACCTTTAAACAAAGAGATATCGGTACCAAAGTTATACTGCGAGGTAGTTTCCCAGCTTAAGGTATTATCTTTTATCCCACCCGGATAGGTTGCTGTTACAGCGCTGTTACCATCAAGCACGGTACCTGTGGGTGTTGCCAATGTTTGTTGTATGGCGTAGTTAGGGATATTGAAGTTACCACTTTTGCCCCAGCTTGCGCGGATTTTAACAGTTGATTGATCGCCAAGGAAGTTATGGTAAAAATCTTCGTCGGACAAATTCCAGCCGGCAGCAACCGATGGGAAGTAACCATACTTATTTGCCGGCCCAAAACGTGATGAACCATCGGCACGGAACGATGCGGTTAAAAAGTATTTACCTGCGTAGTTATAGTTAGCACGGCCAAGGTATGATAATAGGGTATATTCACTCTTATAAGCAGAGTTTAAAGCAAAGTTAGCTGCCAGGGCGCCCCTGTTTGATATTTCGGGAATCGCATCATTTTGGAAGCCGTTTGCTTTTACGCTGATATAATCGGCAGAGGTAATTTGCGCGGTGTAACCTGCCAGGGCGTCAAAGTGGTGCTTGCCAATTTGCTTATTATAGTTTAAGGTAAACTCGGCAAGCCTATCAACAGTTACCAGGTTTGAAGCCTGCGCATTAGCGGCCAAAATTGATTGTTGTGAACCCGGAGGGAACGCACCACTGCTTAGCGTGGTTGGGTAATAATAATCATACTTCTCGGTATAGGTTTCGGTACCCAGGTTAGTTTTAAAGTCAAGATCTTTCGATATATGGTATATAGCGGCCGCGTTGTAATGACCACGGTACCCTTTCCTGTTAATTTTAATACGCTCGGCAAGTGCAACCGGGTTTTCAATACCCTGGTAACCATATTGGGTTGAGCCGGCAGCTTCCGCATTGGTGGCTAATGAACCATCAGCATTATAAGCGGGCAGGTAAGGCATATAAATAAGCGCGCCAAGAATTGGGCTGTGGTCAAAACGTCCTTCCTGTGTTTCCTGGTTGGTATTTTGGGTGTAAGCTACATTGGCCGCTATGTGGATGCGTTTGCTTACATCACCATCAATATTTGCGCGGAAGTTATAACGCTGCTGACCGGTACTTTGAATAATACCCGGCTGGTTTTGGTATGAACCACTCACGTAGTAGCGAATATCACTTGACGCCCCCGAAAACGACAGGGTGTGCTTTTGCATAAATGTGTTGCGGTACAACTCATCCTGCCAATCGGTATTTACGGTTTGCTTAATAGGGGTTTGCGTAGCAAAATTATATAAGCCATCGGGGATACTTACGCTGCCGGTGTTACCTACATTGGTTACACGGGTTGCATTCGGGTCAGAATACATGGCATCATTCCAGGTATGGCCGGTGTTTACCCAAAGATCATGATAGGCGTTGTTACGGCCATCTATTACCAACTGTGCAGCCTGATCGGCGTTCAGCAGTTTTACTTTGTGGGCCAACTGGTCAATCCCGGTTTGCACATCGTATTCAAAACGGCCTTTACCCAGTTTACCTTTTTTGGTAGTGATCAACACCACGCCGCCAGATGCACGCGAACCGTAAATAGCGGCCGATGCGGCATCTTTTAACACGTCGATACTTTCCACATCATCCGGGTTAATGTAGATATCATTTGACGGGTAACCGTCGATAACGTACAAAGGATCAGAACTGGCATTGAACGAACCTATACCCCTAACCCTGATTTTTGGGCTGGTATATGGCGCACCGCCGGTTTGCGATACCTGTACACCTGATACCTTACCAACAAGCGCCTGCCCCAGTGAAGGAGATGAAAGATTTAAATCGCTTGATTTCACACTGGCAACCGAGCCGGTTACATCGCTTTTACGGATGGTTTGGTAACCAATGGCTACAACCTCATTAAGCATATTGGCCTGTGGTACCAGTTTAACATTTATATTGGCCTGGTCGCCAACGGTTATTTCCTTTGGCAGGTAACCAATAAACTTAAAAACAAGTACGGCACCTGGCTCTGCTGATATGCTGTATTTTCCGCTCACATCTGTTGATGTGCCTTTATTAGTGTTTTTGATCATTACTGATACACCAGGCAGGGGTTGGTTGGTTTCGTCGGTTACGGTACCAGTTATTTGAATTGCCTGGTTTATTGCAATTTTAATGGGGGTTGCGGCGTTTGAGTTAAACGCGGTTGCCATGATCATGAGGCAGATAAAAGGTTTTAGCAAAAACCTTTCAAAAAGATCACGGGTAATCTTTTTATTCATATTTTTAAAAATTGATTGTTAGGAAATGACAGTAAAGCTTTCGACCGCTTTTTAGTTATTTGACAATTATTCCGGGAGCCGTGTGAATGTTAGTGCATTCACCGGTTTCTATGTTTTATCGCCGGCTATCGATGTTAAGTTTAAATTAATGTTACATAGGCATTTAAATTAAAACACATGGCAAATTTTAATATTATCATAATATTTATTGCCCCGTGATAATATAATATTAATTATAGATTATTAATATTGCAGTAATGGCAACAAAATTAAACCAGCTATCTTAACATCGGGCTACTTAAATGTTAAGTTTATATTAATAAAAAATGCCCGGGCAATATGACGCTATCCTATAATGTGGCTCGGTTTACTGGTGTTTTACCAGCTTGTTTTAGTAAAGTTCACGTTGTTTTTTCGCGATGATGTTACGGAAATTCCCTTTTCGTCATCGCCAATAAACGAAAAGTCTTCCAGCTCATCGGTCCTGTCAATACCATCAACCTGGTTGATGACAACCTGCTTGCCGGCTTCAATCGATTTTTCAAGATCAACATAGGTAAAGCGCCATTGCCGCCCTTCAATTTTATTTTGAATAAGCACCAACACGCCCTTATCGGCTATCCAATGCAGGTTTTGCACCCAGGGCGTGCATGTAAACTTTTTGTAAAGTACACCGGGTTCTTTGGTATTGGCCGCTTTTGCCAGCTTCGCCGGATCATATAATCTTACCTCGTTACCATGGTCGCCATAGTCGGCGGTAGCCACATACCACTTATTATTATATTTAACATACTCAGGGCGGGTTCCTTGTATACAGGCATCATCATCAATGGTATTGAGCAGGCTGGTATCAAGCGTGCCGGTTTTCAGCAGGGCTTTCCAATCAACACAATAAATAACGGCTCTCCATTTGGTACCTTCTGCGTTAAGCCGGATAGAGTTACCAATAAAAGTAGGACCAGTACCGTTATAAGCTATCCCGGTAGGGTGGTTAATTACATCCTGCCCGTTTTGGGTCAGCTTTACTTCTTTATGCTGATAAACCAGGCTATCGCCCTGCATTTTAAACTCACGGATCATGCCCACTTCCCGGTCTCCATATAAAAATATGCGTCCCTTTTGGTAGGAGATACCCTGGCAAGCGCCCAAAGAATCGACAGTGATCGAGCGTTTGAGTTGATGATCAATATTACCGGGTGTTATGCTCCCGATACCTAATATTAAAGCAGCTATGGTTAAAGTAATTTTCTGCATATGTTGAATGTTTATCGTGGGTCAAGTGGTTCGTCAGGATCAATTTGTTTGGCATCTTCAACGGGATAGTATTCAACCTCGGTTTCCGAGTTCCGTTTGGCCAGTTTGTAAGGCACATAGTCTAGTTCCTTTTGGCAGCGGGCGTCCATCGTCATAATAAAATCTGTTTGCGATTTATCTGTTACCACAATACCGGGCTTATCGGCCGGGATGCCGTATTTATAAATAAGCCTGGCGCTGTTACGCATATTGGTGGTGGTATGGCGGGCATGTGGCTCAATGATGATGACCTTTTCGGGGATGTGCAGGGTTTTCATCAGGTAAACCTTCATCTCCTCGGCTTCGTTGTATTTGGTTTTGTAGGGATGCACTTTGCCGCCAGATACGATGATGAACGGCGCTTTACCCAATTTATATTGCTGAACAGCCAACCTGCAGCGCAGCATGCCTTCGCCGCTTAAAGGAGATGTTAAATTGTCGGGCCCGGCGCCGGGTACCATAATGTTTGAGTAGGGATAAGCAGACCACTTAATGGTTTTTACCCTGGCCACGGCAGCTTGATTCGCCCCGAATTCCATCGGCTCGTAGTTGGCCGGATCCTGCCGCTCATTTATCTGCAAATAAAGCAACGCAGCCTGCATCGATGGTTCAAAAAACAACCGCGTGTTTTTAACGTCGCCAATCAAAGTAGCAGTAACATCATACATTAACGTACGATAGGCCTTTGCGTGAACATTGTAACTAATAGAATCTATTTGCGGATAGTTAGGTTTTTTCCCTTCGCCGTATACCGCTATCGTATAGTTAATACTGCCGGCATCCTGTTCCCAGGCCTTTTGCAGGAACTCAACGTTGGGCATTTTTTTATATAAACTATACGCACCAGATGGAATCAGCTTTGATTTTACCAGCCTATCCAAAGCGTTGCCGGGTTTATAAAGCGCAGCAAGGCGTTCAGTTACTAACCGAATCTCTTCATCGGTAAGTTTTACTGCAGCAGTTAAGCACGATGCATCGTTACAATCGGTAAGGGACATATTGAGCTTATTTAGTTTTTGTTGAGCGAGCTGCGCCAGTTGGGCATCACCTTTAAGTAATAAGCCAACTTCGTTATCCTGCTCAAAAAGGGAGAGCAAATAGTAGTTTTTAACTTCCACATAGTCGGTTGGTACTTTTTTTGCGCGGGCTGCAAGGGGCGCCTGGGCATAATGACTTAACCAACTAAGGCATAGCAGCGATAATACTATAATTTTTTTCATAGGTGTTTTTTAACAAAGCGTAAAGAAACCCCTCTTAATTAAACTTAAGATTAACTCCAGGTAACAATCTCATAGATGATTAAGTCACGGGGAGCGGCTAAAGTAATTTATATGTAAAAACTTACCAGAATTGTGATGCCGGCGATCTCCGGATAGAAAGTAATTCGTCCGATTTCAATAAATCTTGGAGTTTGCTTGTGTAAAGCAGCAACCAGGTTTGGTAATTGCTGATATGGAAAGAAGGGCGCGGGATTAAAGAGAAGCAACAGTCAGCTATCCAGTCGTAGTAAAGCACTTGTAAAATGGCTATTTTCATTTTACCAATGTAAAATCAGTATTGTAGTATGTTAATCGTTCAATCCCTTTCCGTCCAAAATTTGGGGTATATATTTATCAACCCTTGCCTCGCGGGTTTTGGATTGTTTGGGTGCGGCAAAATATAACAGGTATGCCCTTTGCCGCCCGGGTGTTAATGCATCAAATGCCGTTTTCAGGATCGGCATCTCATCTAATTTATTTTTAAATTCTTCAGCCGTTGCAAATTCGGTTGTCTTTTTCAAACTCACTTTTAAACCTGCTTTTTCAGCTTCAATGGCTTCATAAACGTAGGCTTTAAGGGTGGCTTTTAAGTCAATTATTTCCCGCTCGTTGGTAAACCGCACCTGGCGCGCTGCCTGTACATTTTCTGATTGCCGAATCAAAATACCGTTGGCATCATTAAGCAACGCTCCTTTGAAAAATAAAACCGCGCAGTATTCTTTAAACACATGTATGAGTACGATATTACTTTCCTGAAAAGTATAACAAGGACAACCCCACTTCAATTCTTCGGTAAGCCCGCAATCCAAAATGATCAATCTTAATTGTCCCAGTTCTTCGTGCCACTTTTCGGCCTTGTCAAAATAAAAGTCAACATTCGGGTTCATGGTATATGCTTAATATTGGTTATCAGTTGCTATACAAAATTCACACCTTCAACGAGCCGCGAAAGCCCCTGGCGGCATAGTATGATTCGGCTCCGTTATGATAAAGAAACACCGTATTGTACCGGCGATCGCAAAATACAGCCCCGCCAAATTTCCTGATATCTGCCGGTGTTTTTACCCAGCTCGATGTTTTCAAATCAAACTTTCCAAAGTTCTGTAATTCCCTGTATTGATCTTCTGTTAAAATCTCAATACCCATGGCATCTGCCACGTCAATAGCGGTGTTTTCCGGCTTAAATTCTTTCCGTGCCTCATGCGCCGCTCTATCATAACATAGGCTTCTGCGGCCTTTAGGGCTTTCGGCCGAACAATCATAAAAAATGTATTCGCCTGTATTTTTATCAACGCCAACAATATCCGGTTCGCCGCCGGTTATTTCCATTTCATTGAGCGACCATAATTTTCCGGCATTTCCCTGCAGTTTAGTTTGCACAGCGGCCCATTCGATACCTTCATGACGGTTCATGTTTTTTTCAAAGCGAGCTTTCAATAATGCGAGTAATTCCCCGCTCTTTTCTGCTGATAGTTTAGCGTTCATACAATTCTTTTTATGGGTTAACTAAAATCATCTTCCTATCTGCAGGCCTGAAATACCACGATACTATCGTCAGCACCAGCAATAACACCGACGGGAATATGTCTTTAACAGCATCGCCCGATGCGATATGCGAAAATATTGCCCCTGTCATTACAAAGAAAAAGCCTGCATAAGCCCATTCCTTTACCAAAGGCAATTTAGGAATAAGCACTGTTACAACGCCCAAAAACTTCCAAACACCTAATATTGTTAACAGGTATACAGGATAACCAAGGTGCGTTATGCTATCTGCTCCCCCCTGCCCTTCTTTCATCTTAAACAGCTGCACTATTCCGGTTGATATCATTCCTAATGCAAGCCAGATAGTTGCAACCCAGTAGATAATTTTATTGCGCTTTGTCATGGTGTATATTATTTAATTTTTTCAACGTGTTTTCTAAACGATTATGTGCCATGTTAAGGCCCTGGGCAAAAGGCAGCTTCAGCATTTGGTCTCTAGCTTCAACTGATTTATATACAATACGTATGCTGATCTTACTGGTGGCATCGGTGAGTTGTTCAAACTCCAAAAACTCAAGCTGAACGGGAAAAGGTGTATTTTCCATTTCAAAAGTCCGGGTAATTTTCTGGTTCGGCACAAACTCGTGAATTACCCCGTTGGCCCTGAAAACTACATTCCAATTGGCATCTAATGTTTCAAACTGCCAGCTGCCGTGTTTTTTACCTTCAAGTTTAAGCACTTTAGTCCCCATCCATTGCTCCACTATGTCGGGCTCAATGTGGGCCTTAAAAAGTAATTCCAACGGTAAATCAAACTCCCTTGTAATTACCAGGTACTGTTTGCCGTCTTCGGCATTGATCTTGGTTTTAAGTTCCATAATATGCTATTTTTTTTGTTGATAGTTTTTCATGATATCTTCCAGTTTGTTAAACCTGTCATCCCACATTTGGCGGAACGGTTCAATAAAATCGGCTATGGCTTTCATCTTTTTCGCATTAATATGATAGTAAATTTCCCTGCCGGTTTGCTCCTGGCCAAGCAATTCGCACTCGGTGAGTATTTGTAAATGTTTTGAAACCGTTGGCCTTGCCGTATTAAAGTTTGAAGCTATTGCACCGGCAGTCATCGATTGTGTGGCAACCAACAAAAGTATAGCCCTTCTTGTGGGATCGGCTATGGCCTGGAATACATCTCGTCTTAAATTCATCATGTAGCTATTTGACTACAAATATAAATGTAGCTATTTAACTACGCAAATTTTTATTGATTTTTTTCGGCGTTTTGTGTTGTCCGGCAGGAGAGTTATCCCTGAAGCTATATCGAAATTAGCACAGGGGAGACATTTCGTATGTCTGTGGTCTTTGCTACTTTAAATCTATTACCAGGCATGCTTACTTAATCTCTTCTAAATGCATGGCCTCGCCTCCTGATGGTTGCAGGTTAATGGTTAAAACAGTTTTGCTGTTAACCACACTGTTGCTAACCCGCACATGCGTAGTGGTAGCCACCCCGGCATCATCGCTATATATTTGGGCCCCGTATTTTTTGCCCGGCTTCAAAAAGGTGAGCGCCATTTTTAACGTCCTGGCTTCATTATTGGTAACGGTCCCAACAAACCATTCGGTTCCTTTGCGCCTTGCGGTTGTAATATATTGCCCCGGCGCTCCCTGTATTACCCTTGTTTCGTCCCAGGTAGTGGGAATATTATCCCAAAACTCCAGTTCGGGTTCGTTATGCGCTGCCGATGGCTTATCATACCAATACAGCGTTTGCAAAGGGCTGTAGTAAACTGCGCCCAATGCCAGTTGATGTGCATGGGTGGTTTTTATACGCTTATCAAAATAACAAATGGTATAATCGGCCGGGCCGGCTAAGTACCGGGTAAAAGGCAATATGGTATTGTGTGTAGCATCCGGCATTTCTTCGTTGCCGCGTACGCCTTCGGCGGTCATCAGGTTGGGCCAGGTGCGCTGCTCGCCGGTAAGGCGCCAATCGTCATGAATGTTAACCATTATGTGGCTGGCCGCCGCCTTCTGTATCGCTTTCTCCACCCAGGTAGTCCATCGGTGCGAACCTACCTGAACAAAGCCAAATTTTACACCTTTTACCCCCCACTTGTTATATATCGCAAACAGGCTGTCGCTTTGCGCCATTAATGCCTGCTGGTTAACGTATAGCCATACGCCAATACCTTTATCGTTACCATATTGAATAATGCCCGGCAAATCAAAGTCGGGAATAGCCACGTTTGTTGCATCCGAGTTAAAGCTGAAGGCTGGCCCGTACCATTTCCAATCAAATAGTATGTATTGGAGATTATGTTTTACAGCAAAATCGATATTGGCTTTGGCATCGGCAGTGGTTTGCGTCATCACACGCATAATTTTACCGGGTTTAATCCATTCCGTATTGGCTATTCGTGATGGTTCATTCAGGTTAAGCATCATATAATCATTTGCTATTAAATCACCGGGGGCTTCGGCCACCATGATAGCGCGCCATGGCGTACCTACCGGAGATACAAGCTGCGCCCCTCCAAACATCGCAGTTACTATGGTGTTCGGCTTATCATCGCTTAACTTAAATTTGGTGCGGACATAATCAACCAACTGCGCTTCGCCAAGCGCTACAAACAGCCTGTTGGGTAACTCTAAAGTAAGCGGCCGTTCGCTTTCGCCGGGCCAGCTGGCCAGTGGCAGCTTGTAATAAGGCGCCTGGGCCCAGTTGGCAAACCAGGCCTGGGTGCCCGCCGGGAAACTAAATTCGGTATTTTCGGCAGTGACATTGTAATACGTCCCTTTTTCGTTTTCGGGGAAATAGTAGCGGATAGCAGCGCCTTCGTCATAAACCCGCACTTGTACCTGCATCACATACATTGGGTTATCGTCCTTCACCAGCGTGATATCGCAAGCATTATAATGGTCCCTGATCTGGTTGCGTTCGCCATTCACTGGTATCCAGGTGGTATCATGAGTTGTGGTTTTTATATCCTTTATTACCAGGTTTTCGCACCAGTTTTTATGCTGATCTATCTTCAGCGCCATCGCCTTTTCAGATAACTGGTTATCCAGTTGAATATCCAGAACCGACTCGCTTATAACTTGTTTATCCTTATATGTCACCTGGTAATACATAACCCGCTTGTTATCGGCCAACTGCTTTTGATAAAACTTCAGACTCAGGTTTTTATCAGGCGATTGAATTACGAGCGGCATACCTGTTACGGTGCCTTGTCCTTTAGCCTCTAAAACGATAAACGAAACTATAGTTAATAGTAAATACCTCATTTAGTTTGATTTATGTTGATAGTGAACAGCTTTGCCATGTTGTAATTTATCCAACCGCAACAAGGCTTCTAAATAATAGTAATCGGCATAAATAATTGACGCATCAATTTCTGTTCCGGCGGGGTGGTGCCCGGTAGAATGCAGTAAAAAGGCATCGTTTACATGATGGCTTTGATAGGCCGGAGAAGAAAGCGTTTGCAACATAGCTTCGGCCTTCTGCCGGTAAATTTGTGCCTTGGATTTGTCCTTTACAAATGTTGACAGCTCCAGCAATGCCGAAGCCGTTACGCAGGCTGCCGAAGCGTCTTTAGGAGCATTGGGGATAGCAGGATCATCAAAGTCCCAAAAAGGGATCAAATCTGCCGGCAGGCGGCTCAGGTATACATCTGCTACTTTTTGTGCAAAGTTTAAAAATTCTGTTTTCCCGGTTTCGCGGTAGCACATGGTAAAACCATATATTGCCCATGATTGCCCCCTGGCCCACATGCTGTTATCTGCGTAGCCCTGGTGGGTTACCCCTTTTATCTTTTTTCCGGTAAGGGCATCGTATACCACCACATGGTAAGATGTATAATCGGGCCTGAAATGATTGTGCATGGTGGTTTCGGCATGTTTAACCGCGATATCGTATAAGTGCCGGTTGCCGCCATTTTTTGATGCCCAGAATAAAAGTTCGAGGTTAATCATGTTATCGATAATGGTATTGTGGGGCCAACCCATTTTTTTAACCATTGACGGCCATGATAATATGGTACCTACTTTGGGATTAAACAAAGTGGCCAATGAATCTGCCGAACGCAATACAACCCGTTTATATTCGGGATTCCCTGTTAACCGGTAACCGTTACCAAAACTGTTAAATATCATGAAACCCAAATCATGGTCAAAACCACCATGCTCAGAAAGCGGCTGCAATTCCTTTGTGAAACTATCAGCAGCTGTTTTCCATTTTTCATCATGGGTTCCTTCATATAAGTACCATAAAATACCAGGCCAGAAGCCACTGCACCAGTCCTCGTAGTTTACATATCGCCAGTCTGTTTTGCCATTATCTATATTACGGGGCAGGTTATTGCCACTTGCCGGAATATTACTTAGCGTTTTTTGCGCTTGCCCGGCGCAATAGTTTATATTGGGTAGTACCTGCAAGCCTTTTTGAGCATGGGCACGAAATCCGACACCCGAAAGCATCAGAACGAATAAAACTTTGTACAGCGCTTTGGTATTAAAACGATTTTTTAGATATTTTTTTTCCATAAGATTTTATTGGTTCTCAATTTTGTACTCCGCCTCCTCGCAGACACCTATGTTGTTAATTGTAAAAACGGCCGATCTGCTAATTGCTAAAACGATCTACCGCCGGGCGCAAACAAAATTGGAGCAATCGTTTATAATTGAGTTTCGAAAGTAGTTTAAAACAAAAACCCGCAAGGGGGAGCATTAGGCCAAATAAGGGGGAGAAGAAGTCAATTTGTACTAAAAAGCCATGGTTATCAAGAATGCGGCCCGGCTTAAACAAAAAACGGCCTGAGCTAAGTTTTTCTGTCAAATATCTTCCCCCTTTCTTTCAAGGCAAACGATCTAATATTTAGCGGCGATGATCTGTCATTTAATAATAGCTAACGGAATAAGCTTATGGTGTAAAGAAGATATAATCATCACGAGGCATAGCGTTTATTTCCTAATCCTGGTCAAACGATCCAAATCGCTTCGGCACCTATTTTGGCCAACAATAGGCACAAACATTTGGATGTGCTTAAATACAGAAGCATCAGTTTAGTGTTAACCATGAAATTTACAACATGTTAATTATCAGCTATTTACAATAAATAAAATTAAAATATGTTAAGTTATGTTAACCCACTTTAGACGCATTTTCCCCGCCCTTTCTTTATTTCAGATCAAGGGCATGGTCGGCTTTTACATCTTCTCCGCTCCAGATTTTGGCTTCGGTCCATTTCAGGGGCGGGGCGCTCCAGAACTCGTCAGTTTCAGGCAAACCAAGCGGTACAAAAACATTACTGCAAATGTATAAGCTGCCGGTTGTAATATAAAAATCGGCCAGGCCAGGTTGTTTGCCATAAAGGCCAATATTGAGCCATCCATCCGCAGTAAATGTAGCAGGCGACTCCAGTGTTTTTTTGATGACAGCCGTTAACGCGCAACGTACCTGTGCAGGCGGCAATGATGCCGGGAGTTGTTTAATATAAGCCATATTGGCCAAATGATGGAAAACCCCTGCCCTGTAAACTATTGAGCGGCCCGTTGCCGGGTAACTGCCATCGGCATTAATTAATCGCTCCAATATTTCGGCATAGCGTTGGCCAATGGCTTTTGCGCGCTCCTGTTCATGTTGATAGGTTTTCTTTTTTTCGCCTTGTACCTGTAACATGGCGTTTAAATTAGGCTGTATCACAATGCTGTTGTAGTAATCCAAATGAAAGGTCATCCCGTCAGAAAACATGCCGTCGCCAACATACCAGTGCTGCATAAATTCGCGGATGCCAAATTCGGTGCGTAAGGGGTCGTCCCCTAAATCGTATTTGCAAAAGAAGGCCTCTATCATCCCCGAAAACAGGATCCAGTTGGAGTAAACCGGCACCGTATTACGGGTTATCTTCATGGCGTCAACCACTTGCTTTCTTACATCAGTATCCAGGTGTTCCCATAACCAGGGGCTGCGGACAAGCGCGAAGGCTACATAAGATGCATCAACCAAAGGCTGCCCGCCATTCCATTGCAGGTAATCTTTAGCCTGCGGGTTAACCGCGTTGGCTATCGCTTTTAATGCCCATGCGCGGTACTGGTTACGCAGCTTTACTTCGCTGGCATCGCCCCCTTCCAGGTTAAGCCAGGGCGCTATCCCGCTTAAGGTACGGCCAAACGCTTCAAGGTAAGCAACTTTTGAACGCCCTTCTTTATTATCAATATGATCCGATAAACTCACCGGCATATTTTGCTTCAGCTTATCTTCGGCCAGGTTTGATAGTACAGGCCGGGCTATTTTATCCATATAGGCCAGCCACAGTTTGCGGTCGGCAAGGCCGTTTGATATGTTTTTTTGCGCCCACAGGTTGGATATAACCAACATTGTGCAAAGCAAAAACAGTAATTTTTTCATAGCAGTTATTTTTTCTTTAACGTCGCAGACAGAATTGAAGCACAATCCACCTCCATCACCTGTACCGGCTGGGCGGTAATATTGGCCTGGCCTTCCCCATCTACCTGTACTACATTTTGTATAAACAGGTTAAGTATCTTTTTATCTTTCCATAGTTCGGTATCATAGGTTGGCTCCCAGGCTCCAACAGCAAATGCCGACAAATCATTAACCGTCCATTTATTCCCGGCCAGGTTACCGGTAACTGCAACAGAAATTTTATCCTCCCGTTCTTTATCCCTGAATATTAAGGCCGCGGCGGTATTTTTACCCTGTTTCAAGGCTATAATTTGCGGTCGTGAAACCGGAATACTCTTGGTGCCCATTCCGCTTAAACTAAAAGGTGTTTTGCGAAAACCGAGGCTGTTGCTTGTCCACTGGCCATTGTTTTTATAAATGATATGGTATTGTGGGGCTGTCTTTCCTGCCTCCCGCCAATAGCTGGCTATAAACGGGGTACCGTCATCCTCAATAACCATAGATGTTTGGTTAATCAGCTCGCTTTTTTGTGGAATTTTGCAGGCGTATTCGGCAGTGGCGGCAGTTATCGGCAAATTATAGGTTTGGCCCGTTGATCTTTCCCAGTTTATTCCGCCATTTTTTGAAACAGCATAGCACATATCATGGTTACTGGCTACATCGGGGCTTTCGCGCCAAACCCATGACAGGTGTATAAAACCTTTTTTATCAATAGCCATTTGCCAGTAAGCATTGCGTTTGCCTTCGCCGTCAATTAGATTGTGTTGTATGTTTACCCATTTTTTTGCCGATACGTTGTACCTGTTAAGTACCAGGTTGCCATTGCCTGATGCGCCATCCCTGTAAAGGAATAGCAGATCGCCCTGGGGAAGCCTGTAAAATTCAGGGTAGCTTACACTGTTTTCAGCAATGCCTGTCATTGATTTTGGTGTTGATAAAACAAGACTGCCGGGTGCAACGCCCATTGCATAGTTTAATGGCTGATTGTGCATACCCCAGGCTACATGCAGGTAACCCGCCCCATCAACCATAATGCTTATGTCCTTATGAGCATCAGCGGCATCGCCTTTGTAGGTTGTCACCGCAATTTGCCATTCGTTTGATCCGCTTCTTCTTTTGGCCAGGGTTAAAACCTGGTCCTGGTTATAGTAAGCAGCATATTGTTGGCCTTTAAAAGTGACCAGCGAATTCTTGCGAAAAATGACGGTGTTCACCGAGTTATTAGCCCATCCGGGGCCAATCGCACTCACTTTTACAGGGTAGTTTTGTGCACCTGCGTGCAAAAAGCTACCTATCAATAAAGCTGTAAACAGGAATTGTTTGAGAGGGTTAAAATGCATAAGCAGTGTTAAGTTAATAGTACTAAGTATTAAGTCAAAGTTAAATTTATTCTTTTTTTGACTAAAGACTTCCGACTAACGACTATCCGTCATTATACAATTAACATGACAGCAGTAAAGTGTGCGGCAATATACACTGCCGCACACTATGAATTATATTAATACCCTGGGTTTTGTTCTAAAACGGCATCCTTATTCAACTGAATTTCTGATAAGGGGATGGGCAATAACAGGTTTTTTGCTGCCAGGCCGGTTGTAGGGTGCTGAACATCATTTGAATTGAGGCGTGTTGCACGATCAACCAGGGTTCCGGTACGCATCAGCGTCATTCTCCGGTTTTCCTCTCCAATCAATTCGCGGGCACGCTCGTCAAGTACAAAATCGATAGTCATTTGGCTGGAAGTAACCTGTGGAGCCTGCGCCCTTGTGCGCAAAATGTTAATGGTATTTGCAGCCTCGGCGGTTTTACCCTGTTTTACCTGGGCTTCGGCAAGTAACAAATAGGTTTCGCCTAACCGCATCATCATAAAATCTTTGATCATAGCATAACCAAAGGTATCGTTAGGGTCAAACGCACCCCATTTAGTTGTACTTGGGCAAATTTTGTATAAGGTATCAGGCCCGGTAAACGGCACTTGCTTGCCATAGTTTGCGGCAGTTGGGTTGTTGATATAATAACGCCTCCTGATACTATATTGCGAGTTACGTAAATCGCCTGTTGGATATAAACCGTACAATACCCAGTTACTTAACCTCAGCCTGGCAATACTGCGGCCCCCAAGCGAATCGCAAAGCACCATGCCGCTAATGTTGTAATAGGCAGCTCCCCACACACGGCGTTGCTGGGCATTATCTGTATTACCCCCAACAACCGAATTTGGATTTTCCTGTTCGATAACCCATATGGCTTCTGAGTTACCCTGGCTGCGGCGCTGGTTACCGTACACAAACATATCTGAGTAATAATCACCGGCACCACTTGCCCGCACCCCATAACGGTTGCTTATCAGGCTAAATTTACTGCTGCTGATAACCGCCTGGGCCTGCTGTTCGGCCAGGTCGTTTTTACCCATACGCAGGTAGGCCTCGGCCAAAAGCTGCATGGCCATGTACCTATTGGCCCTGTCAACAGGTTTGCCCTGTACGTTTAGCTTAGATGTACCTGCATTTAAATCAGACAGGTTTGCACCGGCAAACGTAAGGTCGCTTATAATAAGGTTATTGACCTGATCAAGTGGAGCACGCACAAAATCTGTTTTTGGCGCTGCAAGCGGAGCCGTTACCAACGGCACTTTACCAAACAATGTAACCAGGTTATTATAAGCATATGCCCTAAAAAACTTGGCTTCGGCATCTATCATGTTTTTACCTTTGGTGGTAAGCTTGGTATTTGAAGGGTCTTCAACGGCCTTGATGATAATATTGGCATTGTTAATTAACGCATAATACTTGCCCCAGATGTATGAAGCTGCCCCGTCTGTTGGGGTAAGCTGCGCGTAATTATAATACGGCACTTCAATACCTTGCTGGTTTGCTGTAGCATTGGCCACATCGGTGCCCACCTGCCAAACACTTGGCCAGCCCTGCGCGCTTGAATAGGTTAAAATGGTACTTTCATAATTGTAAAGGCCCACGGCGGCGGCTTCAAAGCCCAGTGAATCATTAAGTGTTAGGGGGGTGTATGAAGAGTAAGGCTTTTCGGCCAGGTATGACTTTTTACAGGATGCAAATGCGATTATTAGCACTGATACAGAAGCCACTATAATTGAATACTTTTTCATGTCGTTTATCTTTTATCAGTTTATTTTAATGAGATGTTGGCGCCAAAAACAAATGTGCGGGTAGTTGGATAATTATTTGTCCAATCGCCGGATCCCCTGGTCGAGTAATTATTTTCTGGATCCCAGCCTATCCACTTGGTAAAAGTGTGCAGGTTGCGGCCGCTTACATAAAACGTTAAACCGTTAATGTGCGCTTTATCTAACAGCACCTGCGGCACAACGTAGCTAAAAGTTACATCTTTAATGCGGGTATAGCTGGCATCGCGCGGATAGCCGTAGCCCCTGGTGTTGGTATATGCTAAAGACTGGAACGAGTTATTACCGTTTGATGGTGTCCAGTATTCAATGGCCGCCGGTGTATTCCTCCTGCCCGATTCATCAGCATAATTTAAATCGGCATTGTTTTTAAGCATGCCTTGTGCCGTTTGTATAAATACACTCAGGTTAAATTGCTTGTAGTGAAAAGTATTGGTAATACCGCCCGTCCATTTTGGCGTTGTTTGGCCCTGTATAACCCTGTCATCAGCAGTAATTTTGCCATCGCCATTGGTATCGGCAAATTTCAGGTCGCCTGGTTTTGCACCAGGGTCTTGCTTGGAGGCATCCTCGCCTGTTTGCCAAACGCCTGTCATTTTGTAATCGTAAATTACGCTGATAGGTTTACCTATAAACCACCTATTGCCAATATCATCTTTACCATCGCCATAAAGGCTCACAATTTTATTCCTGTTGATGGCATACACGATGTTTGATTCCCAACGAAAGTCCCTGCCATCAATGTTTTTTGTATTCAGGGTAACCTCGAGGCCTTTGTTGGCCACTTTACCAATATTATCCCATACTGATGAATAACCGGTAATTGCAGGCAAACTCCGTTTTAACAGCAAGCCAGATGTACGCGTTTTGTAAGCATCAACCGATCCGTTGATACGGCTGTTAAATAGTGAGAAATCTGCCCCGATATTGGTGCCTACGGTGGTTTCCCAAAGCAGGTTGGCGTTACCCAGGTTACTAGCCTGCACCCCAATAGTACTTACCCCATTAAATGGCGACCGAACAGTACCGTCTGTGGTAATGGTTTGATATACACTTATCGCCTCGTTACCTGTTTTTCCGTACGAGCCTCTCAGCTTTAAACTGTTAACTATTTTTGAATCTTTCAAAAAGTCTTCCTGGCTGATGTTCCAACCGAGGGCTGCCGATGGAAACACGCCGTATTTAGTAGTGTTAGCGCCAAAAACCGACGATCCATCGCGGCGGGCGGTAACGGTGAACAGGTAGCGGCTATTATAGGAGTAGTTGATACGGCCCATCTGCGAGGTAAGCGCGTACCTGTCTGAATATGACGATGAGGTTTGGGTTGCACCCGCGCCAATATTGTTAAAAGACAGCTCATCATTTACAAAACCTGTAGCGGCTGCCGTCGAAGTAAAATACCGCCTGCGTTGCGCGCTGTATAAACCCGTAAAATCGAAGTGGTGCTTACCAATATCCTTGTTATAGTACAACAGGTTTTCGATAGTATAGGCTGTAGTTTCGGAGCTTGCAGCACTGGCCGATCCTAAGGGCGTATTTGCCAAACGGCCGCTGTAGCTATCAACCCGGGTTGGCAAATAGGTGTAGCCGGCATTTACACGGTATTTTAATCCTTTAAGCAAACCGCCAAATTTAATCTCGGCATAGCCGTTGCCATTTAAATTTACGCTGCGGTTTACCTGGTCGGTAGTTAAACCCAATAAGGGATTGGTATACAACAATTCAGGCGCCATAGGGTAAATGGTATAAGTACCATCGGCGTTATATAAATTACCATAGGGACTCATCGCTGTTGCGAATAACAGGTTGGCCCTGCCGCCATCGTAATTATTGTTGGCGAAATAGGATGACATACCAACAGTTAAAAAATTGGTAACATTTACATCAAGGTTTGAGCGGATGCTTACCCGGTTGTATTGGTACCCTTTTACCACGCCTTTTTGTTTCAGGTAATCGCCTGATATAAAATATTTAACATCGGGGCTACCGCCAGAAACGCTCAGGTTATGATCCTGCATTACGCCTTGCTGGGTAGTTTCTTTAACCCAATCAATGGTTTTACCTGCCTGGTAATTAGGTAACTCGGAGCTGTTTGGCACCGGGCTGGTTTGTGTTTGGCCCGTTTGCGAAAGGTAATCGGCATATTTTTGAATATAAGATGCCGGGTCGCGCGGATCAAGAATATGTGCCAGGTTTTCAATACCGGCATAACCGCTATAACGGATAACAGGTTTGCCGCTGTTCCCTCTTTTGGTAGTAATCAGGATAACACCGTTTGAGCCGTTGGTTCCGTAGATAGCAACCGCCGATGCATCTTTTAATATTTCCATCGAAGCGATATCATTGGGGTTGATATCATTAAGCGAACCGCCGGTTTTACTCAGCGGGATACCATCCACAACAACATACGGGCCCGTGCCTGCGTTGATAGAGTTTTGCCCCCTTACAATTGAGCCGGGCACCGCGCCTGGTACAGATGATGTATTAGTTATGGTAACGCCTGCCACGGCTCCTTCCAGGGCTTGCAGCACGTTGGTAACCGGCAACTCTGATAAACGGGCTTTGGGCACCGATGCCACAGCACCTGTAATATCCGATCGTTTTTGGGTGCCGTAGCCAACTACAACTACCTCTGTTAAATCCCTGGATGCAGGCTCTAAAGAGATATTGATAAGTTGCTCGTTATCATTGACAAGCTTTTTTATTGTTTTATAACCAATGAATGAAAATACCAGGGTTTGCCCTGCATTAGCCTTAATGGTATACTTACCATTATAATCGGTTGATGTGGCATTGGCAATACCTTCAACCGCTACGGTAACACCAGGCAAAGGCTCGCCCTTTTCGTCTTTAACGGTACCTGTAATGGTTATCAATACATTATCGCTTTCCTGGCTATCTTTTTCTTTAATAACTATGGTATTGTTGCTGATGGTGTAAGAAAGTGGCTGGTCATGAAATACTTTATCAAGAATATCGCCGATGGATGCGTTGCTAACGTGAATGTTAACCGGACGCGTATCCTTCATCATACCTTCGGTATAAATAAAATTGTAGCCGCTTTGCTTCCTTATCTCTTTAAATAGTTTTTTTAAAGGTGCATTTGTTGCCGAAAGATTTATTTTTTGCGCATAAGATGATGCGCTGACGTGCATAATAGCGACAAAAAAGAAGAGTACAGTTATTTTCACAACTAATAATAACTTTTGGGGCATGCATAGTTTGGGCACACCTATGTTAAAAGTAGATATTTTCATACTTTTGAATAGTTTGGGTTAAAACATGGTTTATTGACAAATAATTTTTCTATGCGCCGGAACGGCGGACAGATTAACGGGTTAACTCAAATTTTTGGCGTGGAAGTGGTGGTACACTTTCACGTTTTTTTTAAGCTCCCGTTTCATGGTTACGTTCGTAGCTTTTTTCTCATTTTTCTCGCTTTTTAGGTTAGTATATTGGTTATTTTGGCTTGGTTATGGCTTATTCAGATACGGTTATTTTTTTACCCGCTATTTTAAAATGTACTTTACGGGTAAGCTGCAGCGTATTCAACACTTCAGAAACATTGCTGAACCGGGATACAGAACCGCTGAATTTGTCGGACGGCAAGTTACCGGTGTACGCCACATCTACATCGTACCACCTGGAAACCATCCGCATAATTTGCTGTATATCATTACTTTCAAAAACAAACAGGCCATCCTTCCAGGCAGTTGCTTCGTCTACATCCACTTCGCCAATATTAAATGCAAGCGCGTTTAAAAAAGCCTGCTGACCAGGTTGTAATATCCGGGTTTGATTTTTAGCAGTCGAGGTTACTTTTACCTTCCCTTCAAGCAGGGTGGTTTTAACAGCCGGCTCATCATCATAAGTATTGATATCGAAATGTGTGCCCAGCACCTCTACTATTTGCGATTTACTGTAAACCCTGAATGGTTTAGCTGCGTTATGCGCCACTTCAAAATAGGCCTCGCCGGTGAGCTCAACTTTACGTTCGTTGCCGCTAAATATGGTTGGATAGGTTAACGAAGAAGCCGCATTTAACAGCACCCGGCTACCATCGGGCAAAACAACCCAATACTGGCCTCCCCTGGGCGTAGTCATGGTGTTGTACCCGTTTAATTTTGCTTCCTCCGATCCTGATTTCTCGGCTGAATTGTAAACAATTCTTCCGTCGGCGGTTTTATTAATTGCTACTGCGCCCTGTACGGCAAGGGTTCCGTTTCGGGCACCGGTTAAGGTAATCTGTTTGCCATTGGCCAGGGTCAGGATAGCTTTGTTGCCACCCGGCAAAATATCATTTTTAGGATTATGCTGATGAACAAGCGGTTTAGGCTCCTGGTGTTTTTTAACAAACAGATAGGCACCAAACGACACAAAAACAAGGATGGCAGCAGCCGAAGCGATGGAGTACCATTTTTTAAAGTGCCGGATTTTAGCAGTTTCAGGAATTTCACTAATAATCCTGTTCCAGATCAACTCCTCTTCCATTGACGGATCTGCAGGGCCGTTGGTCGCAGGCTGCTTAGCGGCTTCATGCAAATACCAGTTATCCAGCATTTGCTGCTCTTCTGGTGTACAGGTGCCGAGTTGGTGTTTATTTAATAGTTCCTGTGCTTGTTCCCTGGTCATGGTTTATTCTGGCTGTTATTAATGAAACGGCCAGCCAGGGAGGAAGTAGTAGATGAAATGAAAAAAAAATGTGATTTTAGTAAGTTTATAGCTCGTGATGTTACACTTTTATAAGTTCAGTTTGTTAGATACCCTTGTATTCAAGCAATTTAGTCATGATTTGATGCAGTGGGATCGCAGTGATATTTTCGCCTATAGAGAATTGGTCCTGACCTGCATACACGACAAAGCGTTTATCCGGACCGATATCCTGGCAGGCCAGATAAAATCCTTTGGAAAGAGCAGGCGAAGAGCTTCGTTTAATTTCGATAGCCCATTTCTCCCGGCCGGAGAATTCTAACACCAGGTCAATCTCTGCCCCATGGGCGGTCCTGTAGTAATAAGGTATAACGCCATCGGGAACTGTCGATAAGATATTTTCGATTACGAAGCCCTCCCAGCTTCCACCAGCTACCGGATGCCCCAGCAGGTCATTATAGTTTTCAATGTTAAGCAGAGCGTGGGTCAATCCGCTATCCCGAACGTATATTTTAGGGCTTTTTACTAATCGTTTTCCAACGTTACTTGCCCAGGGCTGCAAGCGCCGGACCAATAAAAGATCAACCATCAGGTCCAGGTAGCGGGAGATAGTTGTAGCACTTACTTCAAGACTTTTCGCAAGCTGTGACGCGTTCGTTATGCCGCCCTGAACGTGTGCCAACATTGTCCAGAACCGCTCCAGTGTAACAGCCGGTATGCGAGGACCTAATTGCGGTATGTCTCTTTCCAGATAGGTTTTGATGAAATCTCGTCTCCAAGCCAGACTGTTTCGATCGCTATTGGCGAGCAAACTGTCAGGAAATCCGCCTCTAAGCCAAAGCTGATTTAACTTGTCGATTGTACCTGTTCCAAATTCCAGGGCATCAATGCCCTGAAGTTCCAAGTACGCAATCCTACCTGCCAAAGACTCGCTGGATTGCTGTAGCAAATCTATCGACGCAGAACCCAGGAACAAAAACAGTCCATACTTATGGCCCTTTCGCCGTTCTTTATCAATGATTCCCCGAAGTGCTGCGAAAATTTGAGGAATACGCTGCACTTCATCCATAATGATGAGCTGTTGGCTATTCTCTGCATGGAAAGCATTGATATCCTGTATTTTTTGAAGATCAAGGCTATTTTCTAAATCCAGATAAACGGCCGTACCAGAATCACTTATATTCAGCGCAATAGTCGTTTTGCCCACTTGACGTGGTCCCATCAAGGCGACAGAGGCACTTCGGCTGAGCGCTTCTTCAACTTTCCTTTCGATTCTCCTGGCAATCATACCGTGCAAATCTAATACTTAATGTTTAATTTACACGGTAATAAATGCAAAAAATATACCCGTTTATAATATCCTGAGTTAATATAATCAGCAATATCACAAACTATAAAATCATAATTTTCACAAAATTTATAATCCCGACAATATTAAAACGATTGCCGAAAGGTGATTAAGCTTAGGCCTGATTATCCTGATAGCGTTGCCGATTTGTTTTTTAACCGTTTTATCGGATATATCGAGTTGGTCGGCAATTTCTTTATAAGTAAAGTGCTGATGAATCCGCATTTCAAATATTTGCTTCATTTTAAGGGGAAGCTGCGCAATTTCTTTCTCGAGCGCTGCCATTATTTCCTTTTCTTCTATCCGCTCCAATGTTTGGTCGCAATTGGCTTCGGCAAAGGCGGCCAACGAATCAAGGTAATCCAACCGTACCCGCTTGCGTGCTACCAGGTCAAGCACTTTATTTTTTGTCGATATAAAAAGATATCCGGCTAAATTAGCGTCTGAACTTATGCATTCCCTTTTGAGCCATAATGAGGTGAAAGTTTCCTGGATAATATCCCGGGCGTCATCTTCGTCCCGGAGCATCTTCAGCGCATGCATATACATTACTGTCCAGTAACGCTTATAAATTTCGGCAAAGGCATCCCTGTCGCCGTTTTTTAACAGCGTTATAAGCTCCTGATCAATAAGCATCCGTTTAGAGGACATAACTGGTTTAATTAACGAATGTAATGCATTTTTTACAAAAATTGCAATACCTATAAAACCGTTATAACCTTCGCCCTCATTTTTAGGAATACTCTTTTTTGCCGCTTCAGCGGCATACAATCCATCTGTTTCCATAAATACCTGGCTTAAAGCAACAAGTAACACGGTGTAGCCAGGTGACAAATGAGGCCGGAAACATACATTTCCGTTAAAATAAAAGGGGGGGGGCTAATTAAGGCCGGTATATTTATTCAAAATCTGCTGCAATGGTTGTTGATTTCCATTGTTCAAGTTCTGTAGACATGGCGGCAAGTTTTTCTGAGGCCCTGTTATAAGCATCATTTCCCAGAAACAGGTGCATTGGTGGCTCGGGACTTTCGGCTAATTCAATAAATATCTCCGCTGCGCGATCCGGATCCCCGGCCTGCTGTCCATTGATGGACAGGTAACGATCTTGCGTATTTCTTACTGCTTCATAACCTTCTATTTTGCTGGCGGTTAGCGCAAGTGAGTTTTTGGTTAAAAAGCCTGTCCGGAAACCTGATGGTTCTGCTACAGTAACCTTTATTCCAAATTCTTTAACATCCAGTGCAATGACTTCAGAAAAAGCAGCCACTGCAGCTTTGGTAGCCGAATAAACAGACCAGCCGGGTGCCCCAACAAAACCAGCAACCGAACCGATGTTTATAATATACGCTGATTTTTGACTCCTCATTACCGGCAGTACCGCCCGTACCACATTTATGGTTGCCAGCACGTTAACATTAAAAATATTACGGATATCCTGTTCGTCTATTTCTTCAACTGTTCCGGCCATCCCGTAGCCGGCATTGTTAACTACTACATCAATCCGTCCAAACGCTGCCAGCGTTTGCTGTATAGATTCATCAATACAATCCGGGTTATTTAAATCAACAGCCAGCGCAAGAAAACGCTCCCTGTCTATCAACCCAACGGCCTGACTTAACGCCCTGGCGTCGCGGGAACTTGCGGCAACGCGGTAGCCCCGATCAAGCAGCTTTTTCACAAGGATTAACCCCAATCCCTGGGAAGCCCCGGTTACATACCATACTTTTGAAGTGTTCATGATATTATACTTTTAAATGATCAAAATATGCTGTGGTTTCTTCGATTACAGCCTTCATCAGTTCGGCGGCCTTTGTGTGTTTCAGCACCGGCGCTATCTGCCCGCCCCAGAACAGGATCATATCCCATTTTTCCTGTCCGATGGCGGCTTTTCGTATATGCGACATAAACTGTGTTTGAAGCGGGAAGGGGAGCAAACCATTTTCCTTATGCAGCAAGTCTTTTGCAATACGGCTGGTTATGCCCCTACCCAACCTCCCGGTAAATGCCCGCGATAAAGTGGTGTACTTAGCCGCATCCGAAAACAACATTTGCCGGTGAACATTTGTAGTATTCGATTCATCGGTTGCCAGGAAGGCGGTACCAATTTGTACAGCATCTGCACCAAGTGCCAACGCCGCGGCAACACCTTTTCCGTTGGCAATGCCACCTGCCGCTATAACCGGGGTTTTTACCTTTTCCTTAATCAATTGAAGCAATACAAAAGTCCCTATGGTAGATGATTCTGCCGATGTCAGGAATGACGGCCGGTGTCCGCCGGCCTCAAAGCCTGAAGCGATAATCAAATCTATACCTGCCGATTCCAGCACTATGGCTTCGTCCAGCGTAGTTGCCGCGCCTACGGTAACAATGCCTAAACGGCGGCATTGTTCAAGAATATCGGCAGACGGGATACCAAACATAAAGCTAAACACCGGCGGCCTCTGGTGCAGGATCACCTCCACCTGGTTTTCAAAACGCGAGGTAAACACCCCAGGTTTTTCTGGCAGGGTAATTCCCAACTCGTCAAAATAACGCCTGAATAATTCTTCGGCCTGTTTAAACTGTTCGTCTGAAACAGTACCGTTCACGGCATCATTATCCGAAACCCACAGGTTAATATTGTAGGGTTTATTGGTTGCCGCTTTAATCTGCTTATCTACTTCGATTATTTCCTGTGGGCTTAATGTGTAAGCTCCATAACCACCAAGCCCGCCGGCGTTAGATACTGTTGACACCAGTTCAACAGACGACAGGTTGCCGCCGAACGGCCCTTGCAGGATAGGATATTTAATACCCAGTATTTGGGCTGCTTTAGTTTGATACCACATCATCTTAAAATTTATTGGGCTACATCGCTAATCATTTTATTAACGATCAGCCAGCGGTTATCTATTTTATGAAACGACAGGAACTCATCATAATTAAAATCGTACATTTTAACGCGCACCCTGGCCACCGCTATTGAATTGACAACATCAATTGAGATGATTGTCCCCTTAAAGGGCTTGCCAGAATCTTTGGGGCTTTGACGATGAGCAACACCATCAAGGTACTGATCGAGCGTTTTGGCATATGGCTGACCTTTAACATCGCCGAACAATAAAGTACCGGGATTGTAAATCTGATTCAGCGTATTAATATCGCCTTCGTAGATCCCTTTGAAATAATATTTTTCCAGTGCCTCGGCAATGGCTATTGAATCTTTAGTTTCCATTTCTTTTAAATTTTGCGCTTTTAACGCCAGCAATGTGCATGACAAAAAAGCTGTGAATAAAAGCGTTTTCAAATTAATTAAGATGGTGCCCGGCTCCCAAGCCACCATCTACGTTAATGATGGCACCGTTAATAAAATTGCTCCTGGCAATCGTGTAAACCATTTCGGCAATGTCTTCCACTTCGCCAACGCGGTTTAGCAAATGTAAACCTGCGGTTTGGTCGGCATTTTCGCCGTGCATCGGGGTACGGATTGTTCCGGGCGCAACCGTGTTTACCCTAATGTTATCTTTACCAAACTCGGCCGCCAGTTGGATAGTAAGTGCATGTATTGCGCCTTTTGATGCCATTTGTGCTGTAATGGGCACTCCGCCAAGGCTATGGTTAACCAGGGGTGTACCAATATTGATAACTACGCCATCATGCTGTTTCTGCATTTGCGGAATAATGGCCTGGGTTGTAAAGTAAGTTCCTTTGAGGTTTGTATTCAAAAAGCGGTCAAGATAGGCTTCATCCACTTCCAGGAAGGGTTTGGTTTCAAATATGCCCGCATTATTGACCAGTACATCCACCGAGCCGAATTTCCCGATAGCAGCTGCTAAAAGCCGCTCGCCTGTACTTTTTTCGTAAACATCGCCGGCCACCATGGCCAGGTTTTCACCACCGCCCAATTCCTGGTAAACCTGCTCCAGCTTTGTGGCTGTTGATGAATTGATGATTACGTTGTCGCCCTTTGCTAAAAAGTGGCGGGCTATTTCTTTACCAATGCCAGATGATGCACCGGTAACTATTATGGTTTGCTTCTTCATTTTATTTTTTTCTTTCGGCAGTTATGCCTTTTTCTCTTAACACAGATACCTGTTCTCCATTATGGCCCCAGTCGTCCAAATCATATTCCTGGATCACAACAAAGGTTAATTGCGGGTCTTTATTCAGTACATCACTCAACAGGTTGGTAACCCCTTTTATTAGTTGCTGTTTTTGTTCCCTGGTAACACCTTCACGTGTTACTTCAATTTTTACGTATGGCATGGCTTTAATTTTTATGCAAAAGCTGCTTATCAGGCAGCTTTTGCAGTTACACTTACATTAAGTTCAAAATCATTATAAATCAGGGTGTCGCCCAGGTCTTTGAAGAAATTACCTGAACGGAATTTTATTCCATATTTGGTGCGGTCAAGTACCAGCTTTCCGGTTGTAGTCAGCACGTTGCCATTTACTTTGATATCCGCATCAAAGCCAACAGCGTGGGTGATACCTTTGATAGTCAGATCGCCTTTAACATGGCTGCAAGAAACTGAGGTGATATGCAAAGTTGCTTCAGGGTATTTTTCAATTGAGAAAAAATCATCGGAAGCAAGGTGGCCGGCAAACTGCGCATTTGTTGCCGGGTCGGTTACATCCAGTATTTTGATAGATGTGGTATCGATAGTGAATTTGCCCCCGGCAAGCTTACCGTTGTTTAAAATAAATTCGCCTTCTTTAACGGCTATGGTACCATTGTGTGCCCCGGTTACCTTACGGCCCACCCAATCGATATTGCTTTGGGTGCTTACGATTTCAAATTTTTGAGTTTCCATTTTATTTGTGTTTTTAATTACACAACAAAGTACGGCAGGAAATTTCAGGGGCACGTGTGACCTACATCACATTTAAAATGAATCGATATTTATGTGATGTACATCACTTTCAGGTGTTATAAAGCCGGCTTAGGGTTTCTCTCGAAACGCCTAAGTATGCTGCAATCAGGTTTTTAGGGACTATATTATAAAGCTCTGGATAAAGCTTCAACAGCTCTTCATACCGATATTTCACATTATTATTCATGAACGATAACAGCCTTTTTTGAGCAGCCACGTATCCTTTATTAGTCCTCCATCTAAAAAAATGTTCGGCATTGTGGAGTTCATTACATAGCTTCTCCCTATCGTCATTGCTAAGGCAGAGCACTACTGCATCAGTAATACAATCTACGTTGATGGTAGCCTTGGTATTGTTATATAACGCGTTATAATCTGATGCCCACCAGGTTGGCATGGCAAATTGCAGGATAAACATTTTGAGATCGTCGTTGATAAAGAAGGATTTCAAGCAGCCGGATAGCACGAAATATTCGCAATCTACCTTATCACCCCCGGTAATAAGGGCCTGCCCTTTTTGAAAATGCTGTTGTTTAAAATGCGAAAAGAAATAGTCAAACTGCTCGTCGGTCAACGTGGCTATTTTAGCTACATGAGCTTTTAAAATTTCTTTGGCTTCCATTGGTAGTTATAACTGATGCGCTAACAATTTAAAGTTAGGAATTAATTATAAATTCCAAATCAGCTGGCAATACGCTTCAGGGAAATAACTTTTTAAATCTTCTGTTATATAGTCCCCGTTTACGGTTTCTCACACAAGGTGCTAAGGAAAAATAAGCCAGTCATTTTGCTTTCTAGCGTCTTTGCGTGAAATAAATATCTTCGCTGCTTACTCATAACTATAAAGCTTAATACGCTGGATGCCATATTCGCCCGTCGGGATCCTGAGGTGCCGGCCCTGGTGGTCTTCATCGCCGTTTAAACGACGGCCTGCCTGCCATTTACCATTAACAAAATGGCCCTCATCAACACTTTGTATACCTGCCCGCTGCGCCTGATTTTTGGGTTTAAAACTTATTACCAACCCGGTGCCGCCTACGTAAAACTCATCATTTGATAAAGCGATGATGATGCCACCCGTTAGCGGCCATGTTGCTTCTTTGGCGTTTGGCGACCAGCCCAAGGTTAAATCGTGCGAAACAGTTAATATATAATCGCCCATTTCTAATTTCACGGTATCGGCAACCTTACTTAACAACACCCCTTCCATCAAACCTTGCTTTTTGGCTTTGCTAATCTCGCCCGATAATTGGTTAATAATATCATAGCATTTACCCAACGATTCTGTTTCGGGCTTTTTGCCGGATTCAATGGAAAAAGGAGAAAAACCCAGGGCCTTGTAGTGGCCAATTGCATAAAACGCTTTTGCATCCACCCCTTCTTCAAAACGGTGTTCGGGAATCAGCAAGGCATTATCCGGCCGGGTATAACGGTCATTCCAATATTTAAAATTAGGGTTATAAAAATCGGGCGACAGCAGGTCGATATCCGGAGCGGCAGCTTTCCAAACATCGATTAAATGCGGCAGCGGGCCACCGCTTGGGTATTGCCCGGGTTGCTTACCGGGCGCGTTAAGGGCAGCGTTTACATACATTGGCAGCGGGTAAACCGCTTTACCTGCCCTGGCCACCTCATTAGCATACGTAGCAAAATACCAGGCTATAAACATTTCATCGGTAGCCGCGCTTTTACCAAAAACAGCTTCCCAATTACCTGCTTTTTTATAGCCATTGCCCTCCCAGGCCTTTTGAATTTCGGGTACCAGTTTATCCCGATGCAAACTCAAATAAGCGATTAGCTTTTCCGGAACAGCCCGGCCAAAAGCCGCATCGGCCGGCTTTGAATGGTCGCGGGGGCTGGGCAACATCCCTATTTCATTTTCTACCTGTATCATTACTACCGTATGCTGCTGGCTATCTGTTTGTTTCAAGTGCTGCATGAGCGCGGCAAAAGCATCACAATCGGCCTTCAATGCGTTTTCAGAAAACGGCGTAATGATCTCCTCAGATCGACCTTCGCTGCTTTGCACCCGCGGAAAGCGTTTTTGGTTTGTTTTAACCCATGCAGGCGCGTAACAGCTCATGCTGTTTTTCCAGGTGCCAAACCAAAGTAATACCAATTTAATTTGATGTTCCCTGGCGCTTTTTATAAGGTAATCAACCAGCGTAAAGTTAAATACGCTTTCCTTTGGCTCCATCAACTCCCAATATACCGGGGCTATCAAGGTATTCAGGTTCATTTTTTTGAGTTTGGGCCAGATAGGGTCCATGTAAACCGTACTTGAAGCGCTTGAGTTTCCTAATTCCCCGGCAGTCATCAGTAAGGATTTGCCATTCACCAGCAATTCGGCATTACCACCCCAGTATTTAATTTGCGGCATTACCGGGCTGCTGTTTTGCGCTTTGGTTTCAAAAGCCCACAAGCAACACCAAACAAATGCTAAAACAACTGATTTCATAACGGTTGAATTTACTTTAATGCTCAATCCCAATGATAAAACAAATAGTACTTTAACGCCCAAACACCAAATGCTCTGTTACTTACCGGCGTATGCCCACTGCAATGCCTTAAGCATTGTAACCGGTTTACCCGATAAATGGGTAACATCGTCAATAATGAGGTGCTTAAAAACAAACTTTTGGTAATGACGCTCATCAAGTAAAGCAACCAGTTGTTTATTGGGCATTACTTGGCCCGGCGTTTCCAGCCCGCCTACTTCAATAAAAACATTTACGGGCAAGCTTTTATGTTTGGCAAAATAGTTTTTTTCGATACCGAAAACGCTGCCGTTATCATAACCTAAAGCCGGACTACCAATAAGAATATTTCTAAACAGGGTTGGCTGCGTAAACAAGGTATACGTGGCAAACAAGCCGCCCATAGAATAGCCATATAAGGTTCGATTAGCAGTATCTGTTTTTAACTCCGCGTCGATAGTGGGGATAAGCTCTTTTTCGATAAAGGCTAAAAAAGCAGGGGCACCACCACTTTCGGGTATTGCAGGATTTTTGGTCGGAGTAAAATCGCGATTGCGTTTATTACCCGGTGTACCAATTAAACCGCCATCGCCAATGGCTACCAATATAGGTTCGGGGATATGGTACTCCGCCATCAAAAGTCCAAGATATTCCAGCGAAGGCGAAAAATCATTATCCCCATCAACAACATACAATACCGGGAATTTTCGCTTAGCGGTATCATAACCTGCCGGGTAATGGATATAAATATCATATTGATTACCCGCCAGTTTGGATTGCATCTGCAGATGATTAGAGTTGGGTATGGTAACCAGCTTTGCCTGCTGGGCAAAGCCATACCCGCGCAGTATACAGCTCAACAACAAAGTTATTGATATCAATTTGAGCACCTTCATAGCAACGTTATTACAAAAATGGATCGATTAGTTTAATAGAGCCATCGGTATTATGCTGTAGCTCCGTCACCTTTACATTGCGCAGGTGGGTTTTGCCCGATATTTGGGTATCGTGGTAAAATATATACCATTCGCCTTTTATTTCGATGATAGAATGATGGGTAGTCCACCCCTGTACCGGTTTCATAAATACGCCTTTGTAGGTAAATGGCCCAAGCGGTTTATCGCCTATCGCGTAGCAAAGCAAGTGCGTATCGCCGGTTGAGTAAGTGAAGTAATATTTACCATTGTATTTGTGCATCCATGAACCTTCAAAAAACCGGCGGTCATGATCTTTAGTTAATAACGGTTTGCCCAGGCTATCTAAAATAACAACATCCTTTACCGCGCCATCAAAGCTTTTCATATCAGGTTTTAACAGGGCTACACGGCAGCTAATGGCCGGGGCATCTTCCTGTTTCGAATCGGTTTTTGAGCCATCGGCCTCATATTTTCCGGTCGACCAGCGCTGCAATTGTCCGCCCCAGATACCGCCAAAATACATATAGGTTTTACCGTCGGTATCGGTAAATACAGCCGGATCAATGCTGTAGCTTCCGGCAATAGGTTCAGGCTCTGCCTTAAACGGACCAACGGGGCTGGCCGATGTAGCCACACCGATATGGAACACGTCTTTTTTATCCTTCACCGGGAAATAAAGGTAATAAGTGCCGTTTTTATAAGCAGCGTCGGGCGCCCAAAGCTGGCGGCCAGCCCAGGGAATATCTTTAATATCAAATCCAACGCCATTATCAGTAACCTTGCCACCAATGCTATCCATCGAAAGAATATGATAATCTTTCATGGCAAAATGATCGCCATTGTCATTTTCGGGGATTCCTGCATTGATATCATGCGACGGATAAATATAAATTTTGCCGTTAAACACATGTGCCGATGGATCGGCAGTGTAAATGGAGCTGATAAGGGGTTGCGAAAGGAATTTTACCTTTTTGCCGGTATCTGTTTTGCTGCTGTCTGCATCGGCCGCTTTTTTGGTGGGCGGGTCGCATGCACTTAACATGCCTGCGGCTATAAAAAGCGTAGTAATTAATTTTGCGGTGGTAAATTGCTTGCTCATTGGCGTTTGGTTTATGGTGATGATTAATTGGTCATATAATTGTTGCCCCCGATGCCTGGTACATAATAAAACTTCATGTCTTTATAATACGATAGCGGATGTTCCGGCTTTGAATAGGCATTCCCGATGGGCATCTTTGAAAAAGTTTGAAAGTATAAAACACAGGCATCCCGCCAGGTTATGGCTTCTGTTAGCTGAACTTTCATCAACTGCTGTACCTGGACAAAACGTTCGGCGTCTACTTTTCCCCGCATTTTATCCCAGGTTAAACCCATTTGCTTAACAGAATCGGCACCCATGTAGTAATGGTGAACCATCTCGTCCCATAACGACTTGCCCGAACGCATTTTGTAGGTCCAGCTTAAATGATGAAACCATAAAAGGTATTCATCTGGGCAGGTTTGCAGGTTTTCCCAGTGCGATTGTACCGGCTGCGCATATTGTGATAGCGCATTGCTGCCCGTGCCAGTACGGTTAAACCCAATGCCGGCCGAATCGGCCTTGTGGTAATAAGTGGCATTCCAATCGGGCCGCCCTGCATTATCAACCCATGGGCCGGGGCCATAATGGGTAGAAACACCCATAATGTGGTGCAAACCAAGCGGAGTCATATAATTAACTGTATTCTCCCTTGATTGTAGCATGACTTTTTTTATGGGTGATACAAAGCCGGCATCATTTGTAAAAGTCATTTTTAGCCAATCGCCGGCAATAGCGGCCGGTGATTGATCGGGGTTCCAGGCCATGCGGCCAAAAGCGTACCAGTTGGCCTGGGCAAAGGGATGACCGCACCAGTTTAAATCTGTGCCAATATTGGCCACACCAGCTATCCCTGTTATTAGTTTTTTATTAAAATTACCCTGGAGGATACGCGATACGGTTGAACCCTTCCCCTGCGTGTACGTGTCCGATTGCAGCGCTTCGGTAAATAACAGCGCTTCATAAACCAAATGTGTCGAAAAGCCAAGGTACTCCTGTGTTAGCTGGAATTCCATCATTAGTGCGGTATTGGGCATGGCACCAAATAAGGGGTGGAAAGGTTCCCTCGGCTGAAAATCAATCGGCCCGTTTTTTACCTGGATGATTACATTATCTTTAAACTTCCCATCAAAGGGCTTAAATTCATTATATGCCTGTTTCGACCGGTCATCGGGCACATTATTATCATACACAAAAGCCCGCCACATTACAATGCCATGGTGCGGGCTCAAAGCATCGGCCAGCATATTGGCACCATCGGCATGGGTGCGTCCATAGGTTTGGGGCCCGGGCTGGCCTTCGGAGTTTGCTTTCACTAAAAAACCGCCAAAATCGGGAATGTAGCTATAAATCTCATCCGCTTTATCCGCCCACCATTTTTTTACATCGTCATTTAACGGATCGGCTGTTTTCAGGTGGCCTAACTCTACCGGGCTGCTGAATTTTACCGACAAATAAATTTTAATACCGTACGCCCTGAAAACATTGGCCAGCGCCTGTATTTTAATTAAATACTGAGGCGATAGTATTAACGCATCTGCATTCACATTGTTGATAACCGAGCCGTTGATGCCTATAGATGCATTGGCACGTGCGTAATCAATATACCGCTGGTCTATAATACCGGGCAGTTTATGCCAGTTCCAGATAGATGAACCTGCATAGCCACGCTCTACAGTGCGGTTCAGGTTATCCCAATGATCAAGTACCCGGTACATTATGCGCGGGCGATCTGCCATATTAAGATTATTGATGGGCTGCCGGGTTTGCAGCAGCTTTAAAAAATTAAAAACACCATACAACACGCCAACATCGGTTTTGGCTGTAATCAGGATACATTTTTTCTGATTAATAAGCGCCGTTTTTATAAGATACCCCTCGCTGCCTATGCTGTCCGGAACGATAACAGCCAGCACTTTTAACGATTGCGGTGTGCCAATGATAATTGTTTGCCCGCCTGTTACGGTTTTAGTATCTGAGGGAAGTACAGATAGTATACCATCCAGCCCCTTTTCCAGCTCGGCCTTAGCAGCCCTTAGCTGATCGGATTCCGCCGGAAAAATCATATACTTCAGTTGCTTTTTATAAACCGCTGCAGCCGGCTGGTCGGCTATTTTATTATACTCAAGCCAAAGTTTATAGCCATCATCGGCACATGCGTTGCTTACCACACCCAATAAAAGCAAGATCAGTAAACACCTATTTTTTTTTACAAAATATTTGGCCATGGCGTTAATATTTCAGCATTGGTAAAGTTTTTTGCCCGGTTATAAAAACAATAAAATGATGTATTAAAGTTTATGAAAGCACACGTGTGTTACATGCCCCGTCCACAATGGTTTATAATGATTAACCTTTATGCAATCGATTGCAAATATATAAACCTTTATTTATATTTAGCAATTCAAAACTAATTATTCAGTTATTATTAAAATCATTCGGGGCATTTTTACCTATCGGTAGTGGACTGATAATGTACTGACTACCATGCATCGCCATAAAATAAAAAGCGACACAACTAAATTGCCACATGGGTTATTGGCCTCATGGTTAACGAACAAAAGAACATCATCTTGTTTGTACCAGGCATTGCACGCTGGAGGTCTCCCGTACATCTTACCACCCGCCCGCGTTTTACGAATTAGACTTTGCTCAAGCACTCACTTAATCAGCCCAACCAACTACTCACTACACCTTTTTATCCCCATCTCTAAGCCGCGCAATTCGGCAAGGCCTTTAAGCCTGCCGATTGCTGAATAACCGGGATAAGTGTTGTAATTGAAATCATCTAATAGCTTATGACCATGATCTGGCCGCATGGGGATGGCGGCATCTAATCTGCCTGCATTTTTACGGGCTATTTGTTCGCTGATGATAGCCTTCATCACTGCGTACATATCCACACTGCCTGCCAAATGACCGGCCTCGTAAAAACCGCCATCGGGCAACCGCTGCACGTTGCGCAGGTGCAGGAAATGGATTTTACTGCCTAATTCCTTTATAATACGCGGTATATCATTTTTACCGGAAGCGCCCAACGAGCCGGTACAAAGCGTAATTCCATTTGCTATTGACGGACAGCAATTTACGATATCCGTCAAATCAGCCAACGTGGATGCAATACGGGATAGCCCTAATATCGGGAATGGTGGGTCGTCCGGATGGATGCACATTTTAATGCCTAACTTTTCTGCATGCGGAATGATGGCCCTTAAAAAGTAGAACAAATTTTCTTTTAAAGCCAGGGCATCTACCTCACTATACTTGCGCAGGTGCTGTTTAAATTCATTGATGGTAAAAACTTCTTCGGTGCCAGGCAGGCCAGCTAATATAGTATTGGTTAACAGTAGCTTATTGCTATCACTAAGACTATCCAGATAAAGTTTCGCTGCTTGTTGCTGTTCGGGGTTAAAATCATTAAACGCTCCCTCACGTTCTAAAATATACAGATCAAATGCCGCCAAAGCCGTAGCGTTGTACAATAATGCCGATGCACCATTGGCTAAGCGGTAATCAAGATGGGTACGCGTCCAGTCGAGTACGGGCATAAAGTTGTAGCATACGGTTAGCATTCCTTCGGCTGCCAAATTGGTAAGGGTTTGCTTGTACTTGTCAATATACCGGTCGCGGTCAGGGCTTCCGGTTTTGATACTTTCATGGATATTCACACTTTCAACCACAGCCCAGCTAAAACCTTCTTTGTTGACTATTTCCCGCCTTTTCCTAACCTCCTTAACACTCCAAACATCACCGCAGGGCACCTGGTGTAGCGCCGTTACTATACCTTTGGCACCCATTTGTTTTATCGCACTTAAAGTAACAGTATCTTCGGGCCCAAACCACCTGAAGGTTTGTAGTAAATCTGGTATCATAGTATTTGATATTGGCGTAATAGGGCCTAAATCTATGCAATCGATTGCCAAAAATTAGCTAAATAAGCATTTAATTTTTACATTTATCCATTAAATAATCAGTTGGCCATTTATGGCACGTTACGCAGTTAGTTTTAAGCGCTTTAATTAAACCCATGCCCGGCAGCGAAAAAGAGATTACTATTTACGATATAGCCAAAAAGCTCAATGTTTCAGCTGCTACAGTAAGCCGCGCACTCCAGGATCATCCACGGGTAAACAAAAACACCAAAAAGATGATTGTTAAGGCCGCCGAAGAAATGGGCTACCGTTCAAACTCCTTTGCCAGCAACTTACGCCGCAAAAACAGCAATATCATCGGTGTAATTGTACCAAGGCTCAATAGCAGTTTTACATCTGATGTGATAGCGGGGATAGAGAAAGTAGTGAACGATAATGATTATAATCTTATCATCAGCCAATCATTGGAAACAATGAAAAAAGAAATTAATAACGCGAAGGCAATGTTGAATAACCGGGTTGATGGTTTGCTGGTTTCGTTAGCCTATGATACCACCAATATTGAACACTTTGAACCGTTTATAAAACGCAGKATCCCGGTAATTTTCTTCGACCGGGTGTTTGAGCATGATCATTATCCGCAAATTTATATCGATAATTTTAAAGCAGCTTACGAAATTACCAGCCATCTTATTGAGCAGGGCTGTAAGCGGATAGTTCATATTACTGCCAATGTTTTACGAAATGTGTATTCGGAAAGGCTACGGGGGTATAAAGCAGCGCTGGAAAAACACGGCATTCAATTCGACGAAAGCTTACTGTTCATTAATGATCTTAGCGCCAAAGCATCGGCCATAACCGCCCAGGAAATACTAAAAATGAACCCGCTGCCCGATGGCATATTCTGCGCTAACGACGCGAGCGCGGTAAGCTGCATACAAATACTCAAAAAAGCAGGGATAAAAATACCCGGAGATATTGCCGTTGCGGGTTTTAACAACGACCCGGCATCGTGTGTAATTGAACCCAATTTAACCACCATCAACTATAAAGGATTTGAAATGGGCGAAGTTGCGGCCAATTTGCTCATCAACCATTTGGTGAACAAAAACGACCTGCAACAAACCCATAGCCTGATATTAAGATCGGAGTTGATTATAAGAGAATCATCGGTAAGGAAAAAGCAAACAGGCGATTAAAAATAGAGTCAAGAGGTTAGAGTCAAGAATCAAGACAACCTTATGGATAGTTTAGGTTTTTACATTAACCTTTTAGGTAAACACCAGACAATGGATAGCAAATTATTGCTTGTCTTTGATTATCGCTTCAAAATCTTAGCTCTTAGCTCTTTTTAACGGTAGTATTTTATCATGGAATCAAAAACAAAACTCGCCATAGTTACAGGAGGCGCATCGGGCCTGGGATTAGCCACGGCAAAAAAATTTATTGAACAAGGCATCAGGACGATTATCATTGGCCGTGATGAGCAGAAACTGGCTAATGTGGCTCATGAACTTGGCGAACTTTGCAGTTATAAACAGTACGATTTGAGCCAAACCGCTGTGATACCGGCTTTAGTAGCGTCAATTGTGCAGGAATTTGGCCCACCCGATATACTGGTGAATAACGCCGGCATCAACCATAAAAAGCCGTTTACAGAGGTTACCGACGATGATTTTCAGCAAATTATACAAACAAACCTGGTGGCCGTATTTACACTGAGTCGCGAAGTTGTAAAAGCTATGCTGAAGGTGGGCAGCGGCAGCATTGTTAACGTAAGTTCAATGGCGGCGCAGTACGGCATTCCTTATGTGATAGCTTATTCCGCATCAAAAACCGCTATTGAAGGCATGACCCGCGCCATGGCCACTGAGCTTTCGCCGCAGGGCATCCGGGTTAATTGCGTGGCGCCGGGTTTTATCGCTACAGATATGTCGGCAAAGGCATTGGATAATGATCCCGCCAGGAAACAAAAAGTTTTAGGCCGCACCCCCATGGGCAAACTGGGCGAACCTGCTGACATTGCCGAGGCCATTTATTATTTAGCCACAGATAGCGCCAAATATGTAACCGGCGTAATATTGCAGGTAGATGGCGGGAATTCGATTGGGTTTTAAATAGTTTTCACCTTCCTGCTTTCGCCCTTATTATTCAAATTATTATCTCAGCTACATCAGCACACATTTGCAAACCTGTCCGATTTGGGCAGCAGGCTTATCATTTTTGCTGCCCGGTTTTGATGTAGGTGGCAACATCAACCATTGGGGCAACCCAAATGTCCTTTTGATGCTGTTTAAGGTAGTGCAGCAACTTACTGTGCGCATCCAGGCTAACGTTAAGGTTATGCCCGCCCCCAACACCATGAAATAAAAACACCAACAACGTGCGCGATTGCATGGCCTGTTTAACCAGGTTAATTAAATAATCGGCAGATTGCCCGTTAATCATAAAACTATCAATGTTATCCAGGTTTACCTGTTTTAATGCCTGTAGTCCCGGGGCAACGCCGCGTGCGCCTGCAAAATCATTTTTAAGGTAATCGTAAAAATATTTATCCCCTATTTTAAGGTCGCCGCAGGGGAAGGCAAAGGTACGCGCCGCTTTGCCGTCAATAGCTTTAAGCAGGGTATTGGTTGCTTTTATTTCTTTAACGGCACGTTCAAGCGAGTATTTGCTAAGGTCTGTTTCGGCGGTTACAAAGCCGCGGCCCGGCAAACTGCCATCGCAGGGATGATAAAGAGAATGATTACCCAACTCGTGGCCATGCGCCGCAGCTTTTCGCCATTCTGCCATCCGGTTTACCACAACCGGCGATGAGCCGATAAGGTAAAATGTCCCTTTCAAGTTGAGCGAGTCGAGCGCAGGCAGCACGTTATCAAGGTCAACATCAATTGCGTCATCGTAGGTTAATACAACTGCGCACTGTTTATTATTCCACAAGGGCTTAACCTGCGACCTTGAAGTTAGCGCAAACAGTAGTAAAAAAAATAGGGTGGCGTATTTGACTGGTTTCATTTAATATTCCGTTTTTTTTGATTTGGTTATTTAGCTACGGGATTGCCTGCTTTTTCCTGCTCCATCATTTTTTTAGCCCAGGCAATAAAGTATTTTACGTTGGGGGCATCGGTATGGCCGCCATCGTGCTGCCGCCAGGCCAGTGCACCATCCAGCATCCCGGTGTTTACCGGCGGCATTTTTTCTGTTTTGTAATCGTTTGTTACGCCGATATCTTTTACGCCTAGTAATTTAAAAACCGACCCGGCGGCAACGGTAGCCATATAACTCCCCTGCTGATCCAGCCATTTGGCGTCGCCCTGTTCTGGAATGCCGTAGCTGATAAATGTAAGCCTTGGCGCGCAAAGGGCTATCAGTTCATGCGCATCTACGGGTAAGTCCTTTGCTGTTTTAGCGGCAAAGGTGGCCTCGCTGGCCCCGTATTTCATAAAGTTACCTGCCATCCAATAATACTCGCCGCCGGTTAAACTTTCAACCGCTTCGCCAAAATTGCGGCGGTGTAATTTGGCGCCACCCTCGCCAGACGAACCGATGAGGCCCATGGCAAAGCGCTGCTCAAAAGCCAGCGTAACCAATGCGGCTTTGCCATAGCGCGATACTCCTTCAATGCCCACGTGTTTGGCATCAACGGCGGGTTCGGTCTCCAGGTAATCCAAAGCCCTTGCTGCGCCCCATGACCAGGCGCGTAAGGCACCCCAATCATCTGGTTTACGGGGTTTCCCTTTATTTACCAGGCCAATAATACCTTTGGTTAGCCCCTCTGCATTATCTGCCTGTATCGATGAAGGATCAATCAGCACATAACCCCAGCCATTGGCTATCAGCTGCATGGCCGTAGGCGGATCGCCCTTTATTACCGGGAAACCACCCGGCCCAAACGGCGATTGCTCGGGCACCGGGTTATAAGCGGGATATTGCTCAAAAATGGCTTTCAGCTCCGGGTGTTCTTTTACAAGTAACTCCTTCAAAGCGCTGTTTATCTTTTCCAGGTCAGCAGGCGATGGTTGCGCCGGCGCCGGAAGCGCACTGCGGGCAAACATCATTAGTACAGGAACAGGGCCCTTGGCAAAGGCCGGCAGTACCAGTGTCATTTCAATGTTGACGTTGATTGAGGGGCAGGCGGTATTATCAACATGACCTATCAGTTGTTTGGCTATCACAGGATAAAAACCCACACGTTCTTTATCGGTTACCTTTACTGTCCAGGTTACTTTGGGTACATTAGCCGGTATCCTGCCGTAAACTTCACGCTCCATATCCTCTATAATTTCGGCGCGGCGTTGTTTCCACCACACATCGGCAGTGGTTACTTTTTTACCATTTTTAAGGGTAAGGGCATCCGGTAAACCGGGGAAAGGGTTGGCTAAGGCCTCATCGTAGTTAGCGTGGTTGGGGGCATTCTCATCACCACTTGGGCCATTACGCAGTGTTTTAATACCCAACTGTTTCATCATATCCTGATGGTCCTGTTCGGCCGTAAAATTTACCGGGGCCGGGCTTTGGGCGCTAACTACTACGGGCAATGCAAGTAAAAAAAAGAAAATGGCAGTTTTCATTTTTATGGGTTTTATATAGTGAATTATGGCTTATCAGTACGAAAAGGCGATGCGGGCAAACCGTCTTTGTTATACAGGTTGGCCCCATCGGGGTTATCGGCCCAGGCATACCTTACATATAATGGCGTTGGTACCCTATCGCTCCAAACCAGCACCTTATCGTCCTTAATAACGGCACTGGCCCAAACAAACTTTTTGTCGGCACCAGCTACAGCAAATTGTGATAGTTCATCCCCATTTTTAGCAACAAGCCCAGCGCCTGTATATCTAAATGTTAGTTCAATTTTATTCCCGTCTACCCGTGCCGATTGATAAACCGGACCACAAGGGATTATATTGCTATCACCATAAGCTACATTTTCGGCAGCCATGGCCAGGCGTTCACCTACCGTTTTTTTATTAAGCGGATGAATATCGTTCCATTCGCCGGCATCAATAGTTACAGCCATGCCTGTGCCGGGTAAGGCAAGCGCCTCCAGTTGCCCCTCCCGTAATTCGGCCCAGTCACTTTCGGCCGGAGCGTATTGCGCCTCATTGAAATTTGGCAGCTGGGCATATACAAACGAAAGGTTGCCCTGTTGCCATTTATCGCGCCAGTCGGCAATAAGGGCTTTTAATAAAACGCCGTATACTTTTGCGCTATTGGCGTTACTTTCGCCCTGGTACCAGGCAAGCCCTTTGATGGTGTAGTTAATAACCGGCGCTACCAAGGTGTTATAAAGGCCGGTCGGTTCATTTTGGGCAATAAACTCGGCAACGGGCTTAACCGGCTCAAACACCTGCCCTACTTTATACTGCCAATCGCCGCGCAGGTCGATTGTGTCTGCCGCCACGCTCAGGTAATATCTTTTATCGGGCACAAAACCGCCTTTGTCCGCGGTATTTACCACCCGCACAATTATTATATTTTTGCCCGGCTTCAGCAACCCCGCCGGTACATTATAACGCCGTGGCGGATACTGGTAGGTAATGCTACCTACAAGCTTGCCATTAATATAAGTTTGATCGGCGTCAATTATTCTCCCTAAAAACAATTTAGCTGCTTTGCCATCAAAAGATGCCGGCAGATTTACTTCTTTACGAAACCAAACCACACCATTCAGGCCTTTAACGCCCTGGTCGGCCCAGTAACCAGGTAGCCAGTAATGGTGCCAGTTATGCGGCACGTAGGCGGTATCGTACCATGGTTTAATTTCTGTTAAGCCCTTATCAATTCCTAAGGCGGATGTATTGAGCGGATTATTAGGCGGCAAATGCTTTTTTAAAACGCTATCCATAAAAACGGCATCGCCAAATTGCTTTACCCGTTCATGATAGGGTTTGATATTCCTGAGTCCCTGTTCACTAATCCAGGCTTCTATAGGTGTGCCCCCTACGCTTGAATTAATGATGCCTATTGGCACATGGTATTTTTGATAAAGCCGTTTGGCAAAAAACCACGACGTAGCGCCAAAACCCAGCACTGTTTCAGGGTCGGCCTTTACCCATTTTCCGGATAGCAGGTTGGTGTGCTGTTTAGTTACATCGGCCTCCGTCTTCACAAAAAAGTTCCTGATTTGCGGGTAATTGGCGGTAGCTATCTCATCGGGGTATTTTTCCTTTACCCGCTCCATTTGTAATGCCATATTTGATTGGCCCGAACAAAACCAAACATCGCCAACTAAAATATCGCTGATGGCGATATGATTGTTGCCTTGTATATCCATTGTGTAGGGTCCGCCCGCAGGCATTGCCGGTAAAACCACTTTCCACGAGCCATTTTTATCGGTAACCGCACGAAAAACCTTATGCTGAAATTCAATGCTGATCTTTTCGCCTACCTCTGCCCATCCCCAGATATTCACATGTGTATTGCGCTGCAGCACCATGCCGTTTGCAACCAGCTGCGGCAGCCGCACCAAAGCATAGGCAGGCAATATAAAACTGGTGCACAGCGCAATAAGCAATAGCTTCACTGAATTCATAACTTGCTGGAACTTTTAGTTTGGAGGTTTACCTTTACGAAGTAACAAATAAAAAAAGATTTACGCAATCGATTGCACAAATCTTTTTCAAAAACCAACATACATATTAATACCTGATGATTTGCATGTAGGCGGGCAACAGCGGCAGGCATTGGCCTTAACGGCAATTGATGCGGCTACGTGTTTGTAGAAAACGCTGATTAATATGACTTTACGAAAGGTTTATATCTCCCTTACATCAGCAGCGCCAACCCAGCCTTCATTGCCGTTGGCCAGTTTAATTTTTATCCAGTTGGCATTTTTATCAAGAATATTGACCTTAGTACCCTCATGAAGTACAAATCCATTTTTTGCGGTATTAGAGGGCGCGTTTTTAACGTTTACCGATGAATTGAAGATAATACCATCATGATGCGCATCAAAGTAGGCCGCCTGCCTCCCCGAAATAAAAATGGTACCGATACCCAGCAGTACCAGCAAGATAGCAGAATAAAACGATACCTTTTTTACACCCACAGAGCCCGAAAACCTGTAAAGGATAAGTAAGCATGACGCTCCTATAAAAAGCAGCACACTGAAAACTGCAAGTGTATTGGCTGGTAAAGCAAGTATAAAGCCAGTCCACCATTTGGTGATAAAAAACTCGGGAGCTGCCTCAATTTTATCGGTAGTTTTTGAATTGGCAAACTGAATGTTTATACGGATATCCTCGTCGCCCGGCGATAGCCTGTGTGCTTTTTCATAATATAACAATGCGGGTGCTATATCGCCATTTTTATAATAAGCATTACCAAGGTTAAAGTAAAGGCTGGCCGATTGATAGCCATCATCAACCATTTTTTGATAAGTTGCCGCGGCTTCTTTATAATTTGCCTTTTGGTACAGGTTATTACCTTTTTTAAACAGGGCCGGGCCTGCATCATCGCTAAAAGCCAGCAATGGCGCTACAATCAACAGCAACAGGTATATCAGGCGCTTTAGCATGTTATATTTTATCTTCAATGTTATTGATCATGTTTTTTGCCTTATCAAACACCTCCTGCTCCGATATCCCCGAAACCGGGGCAAAGCGGGCCATATCGCAAAGGTCTAATGTTTCCAGCAATTCGTTTATAGTTGGCTCGTCCAATTCCCGGGCCTTCAGTTCGGTAGCTATTTTTTCGCGGTTCAGCTCGGCAGCGGCAATATTCAACTTGTCGCCTAGGTAGCCGTACAGCCCTTTAAACACATTTTCATAAAATACCGGCTTGTTGTTTGCCGATAGCTGCGCTTTAGCGCTGGCCAGGTGTTTGGCGGCAATTTTACCGGCCTTGCGGCTTTTTACCTTCACCACGTCGCTGTTTTTCATTTCGTATACTTTGCCGTAAACTAAAGCACCAACAAACAGCAGCGGCCCCAGTAACAGCAGGAAATAATACAACCCAGATCCATAAAAACCTTCATCATCTTTGCTGATATCGCTCCCATCCGTTTTAATGTAGCGGATATCTTTATTCAACAATTTAACATCCTGTTTATCGGCACCAATGGAGGTAACGTTATTTTCGGTTGCACCTTTGGCCACATTAATGGTGAAGCCTTTGGTTTGCTGGCTTACATATTTGCCTGCCGATAAATCATAGTACGAAAACTTAATAGGATCGATATTGAATTTGCCGCCATGGCGTGGTATCAGCAGGTAATTGTATACCCTGGTGCCCGATTCACCATTTTCAGTATCAGTTATCGTATCGGTTACCTTAGGGTCGTACTTATCAAAATCAAGCGGAAACTCGGGCGCTATGGGCTTCAGCAGTTTTAGGTTGCCCTTGCCACTTAGTATAATTTTGTAGTTGAGGGGCTCGTTGGATTTAAGATCTGTTTTATCAACCGATGTGCTTATCGAAAAACGGCCAACCGCGCCGCTAAATCCGGAAGGCTTGCCACTTTCTGGCAATGGTTTTACGTGGATAACCACGGGGCTGCTTTTAATTTTGTATTTAACATCATTGTAGCTGCCACCACCAAAAAAGTTATCAAAAGGATCGGCCGATTGTACGGTTTCGCGCACAATAAAATCCATGATCATCGGGTCGATGGTGATATTGCCGGCACGCTCAGGGAAAAGGATGCTTTGCTTTATTTCGGTTACGTTGTACTTTATACCTTTTATGGTTTCAATACGCCATTGAACGGCGTTGGGGTTATTTGTACTTTTAATTTCCTGGCTATAAAAACCATTCTGGTCCGACATTTTTTCCAGCTCGCTGCCAACCAGCGCCACCCTGGTGTAAAGGCGGTAGCTTAAAGTGAGCTGCTCGCCTATGTAGGCATTGGTTTTATTTACGTCAGCCCTTATAAAAAGGTCTCTATTGATATCTTTTGAGTGGCCGGCCACAACGCCCTTGCCCTGGGCTTCGGCCTGTAGTTGCTGCTGCCTTTGCGCTGCATTAGTTTGTGCGGCCGACATCCCCCTTACTACCTTTATTTTAATGGGGCTGGTGCTTAGCTGTTTTCCATTTACAACAATTGTTGCCGGGCCTATGGTAAAAACACCCTCTTTAACCGGTACCAGGTCATAACTATAGGCCATGCTTGATGATGAAGCACCGTTAATTACGGTCATACTCTGGGAGACATTTGGTCCCGAAACCACTAAAAAGCCATTAAAGTTTGGCGGCACAAATCTTTCGCCGTTGCTGTTTATGGTAAATGTAACCTCGAATTGCTCGGTAGTACCCACTTCGGTTTTATTAACAGAGGCGGTGAATTTTACACCCTGCGCAAAAAGCACCGTTGTACAAAACAGCAGGAGCAACGATATGTAGTACTTTAACTTCATGTGCTATAAATATAAGGCTTACCAGTCTTTTGAAATATTGGTTCTGGCGCCTTTTAACTTTTTATTTTTCAGTTTGTCCTGCGTTGCTTTCTCGTCGTTTTTCAGGGCTTCCAGCATACGCTCGGCATCATCTTTTGATACATTGTTGGGCTGCGGCTGTTGTTGCTGCTGGTCCTGCGGATCTTTATTATCAGGCTTGTTCTTATCCTTATTGTCTTTGTCCTTTTTATCCTGATCTTTCTTGTCCTGGTCTTTTTTATCTTTATCCTTGTTGTCTTTATCCTTATTCTTGTCGTCCTTGTTTTTATCCTTGTTCTTGTCTTTATCTTTATTCTTATCGTTTTTGTTCTGGTTCTTTTTATCGTCCTGTTGCTTCTTTAGCATTTTTTGGGCATATGACAGGTTGTAGCGGGTTTGCTCATCGTTAGGATTATTAAGCAATGATTTTTTATAGGCGGCAATACTCTCGTCCAGTTTTTTGTTTTCCAATAAGGAGTTGCCTATATTATGGTAAGCATTTGCCAATACCTGCTTGTCTTTTGATGTTGCTGCTATTTTGGTAAACTGCTGTTGTGCATCCTCAAACTTTTTTTGTTTGTATAAGGCATCGCCCAGGTTAAAATTACCTTCAACCGTTTTGTTGTTGGATTTAGCCAGCGCTTTACGGTAGTTATCCTCGGCCTGTTTATAATTTTTAGCCTGGTAAAGCTGGTTACCTTTCCTGATGTCCCTTTTTTCCTGCTGGGCAAAAAGGAATGAAGCCTGCAGTACTAATAATACAACTATAATTAATTGCTTCATGGCTTTTTAACTTCAAATAATTTAATCCCGCTTAAACGCATGTTTTTACGGTTTGATATAAAGAACTCAACCAGCAGCAACACAAAGGCAATGGCCAAAAAGAACTGAAAACGATCTTCAAAATCCTTGAACGACCGGCTATCAACCGTTTTGCGCTGCAATTTATTAATCTGGTCCATTACAATGCCCAGGCCGCTGTTGGAGTTATTGGCGCGCACGTAAACGCCACCACCTGCGGCCGAAATCTCTTTACACATATCCTCGCTCAGTTTACTTACCACTTGCTGGCCGGTTTCATGGTCCATATGGAAACCTGTTTGGTGTCCCTGCTCGTCATACACCGGTATAGGCGCGCCGCTTTCCGATCCTACACCGACCACATTTACAGATACATCTTTTGATTTGGCTGCCGCCGCGGCTTCAACAGCGTTATCCTCGTGGTTTTCACCATCAGTAATAACAATCATGGCCTTGCCGGTACCATTTTTAAAATCGAACGATTGCATGCCCAGGTCAATAGCCGCGCCAATGGCTGTACCCTGCGTTGGCACCATTTCGGTATTAATGGTACTCAGGAAAAGCTTGGCTGCCGAGTAGTCGGTGGTTATAGGCAACTGTACATAGGCCTGGCCGGCAAATACAATGATACCAATACGGTCGTCATGCATACGGTCAATCAGCTGGGCAATGGCGCGTTTGGCATTTTCCAGGCGGCTTGGGGCCAAATCCTGGGCCAGCATACTGTTTGATACATCAAGCAGTATCATTAAATCGGCACCTTTGCGTTTTACTTCCTCGGTTCTTGAACCAATTTGCGGGTCGGCTATGCCGATGATGAGCATGGCGTAGGCCAGCAAAAAGAAAATGAACTTAAGCCACGGCCTTGATAATGATACCTGCGGCATCATCATCATCACCACTTTTTTATCTCCTAATGACGAGATGGCTTTCTTTTTCCAGATGCTTACCGCCAAAAACGCGATGATAAACACCGGGATGATTACCAGCCCCCATAAATATTCTATATGTGCAAAACGTAGCATCTGTTAGGTTAAAGCCCCTTTAAACAGGGTGTTTTTTAATATAAATTCCAACGACAGGAAAGCCAACGCTATAATTGCCCAGGGTAAAAACAGTTCTGTTTTTTTGTGATACTGGGTAACGTCAATTTTGGCTTTTTCCAGCTTGTCAATCTGCTCGTAAATATTTTTAAGTGTTTCGTTATTGGTAGCTCTGAAATATTTACCACCGGTTAGGCTGGCAATTTTTGATAACGTGCCCTCGTCAATTACCACAGGCATTTTTTGATATTGTATCCCCGCCGGTGTTTGTACCGGGTAGGGTGCAAAACCATTGGTACCCAGCCCCACTGTATACACCCGTACGCCAAACTGGCGGGCAATTTCGGCGGCGGTTATCGGCGGTATCGAACCCGCGTTGTTTGATCCGTCTGTGAGCAATATAATTACCTTACTTTTTGCCTGGCTGGTTCGCAGGCGGTTTACCGCGGTTGCCAACCCCATACCAATGGCGGTACCATCGGTTATCATGCCGTTACGTACATCGGCAAAAAGGTTTATCAATACGCTATGGTCAATTGTTAACGGGCATTGTGTAAAGCTCTCGCCGCTAAATATCACCAGGCCTATGCGGTCGTCCGGGCGGCCTTTTATAAAATCGATGGCAATTTGTTTACCGGCTTCCAGGCGGTTGGGCTTAAAATCTTCGGCAAGCATACTGCCAGAAATATCTGAAGCAATGATGATATCGATACCCTCGGTAGTACTGTTTTGCCAGCTTAACGACGATTGAGGCCTGGCCAGCGCAACAATCATAGCCGATAAGGCCAATGACCGTAACACAATACCACTATGCCTGAATTTTGGCAGCGTGCTTTTTTTTAGGGTAAAGCCCCGCAGGGTAGGCACATTCAGGTTGCCCTGCAATTGGCGTTGTTTCCATATATACCAGCCAACCATAAGGGGTATGCTGATGAACAGCCAAAAAAATCCCGGGTGGGCAAATTCTATTCCTTTAAACCAGCTCATTTACCCTCCTCTTGTTTATCGGCCAGTGGCTGGTATGCCTGCTGGGTTTTGTTTACAAAGCTGATGGCATTATCCATACTTTGTTCGTTTTCAAAATGCAGCGGTTTTTCCTTGGCAAATTTCACCAAATCGGCAAGTATCAATACCTGGCGCAGCAGGTTTTTATCAGCATCGGCAATATCAAGCAACCGTAAGCTATCAAATATCTCGTCGGTTGTTTGTTCATGGGTTTTTATGCCATAGCGCTTCTCTAAATATTCGCGCAGTATTTCGCTTAGCTCAATATGGTATAATTTTACATCCTGCTCGTAAGCTTTCTTACCGCGCAGCTCCTGTAGTTTTTGTAGGGCGATGATGTGCGGCGGCACTTTTGGTTTTGGCGGCTCAACTACCACTATCTTTTTAGGCCTGCTTACAAAATAGTAAATAATGCCCGCAGTAATCAGCAGTACCAAAAAGCCAACGGTAACCCATTGCCAGTTATCGCGCAGCCAATCAAAAAACGAATAATTGACTATAAGCGGCTGCTTAATATCATAAAATCCCTTGGTGGTATCAACAGCAACGGTTTGCACAGTGAGTGTTAATGGCTGCGTGTATACCGGGCCTTTTGTGGTTTTAAACGCGTAGGACGGAATTACATACGCCCCACTATCAAACGCCGTTATGTTATAAGCGCGGTGGATGGTTTCGATACTTTGATCCTGCTTGTCAAAAACAGTATCGGCCTTACTGCTTACAATCTGAATTTTGCCGGCAATGGAATCAACCAGCGCCGGGAACTCTATTTTATCCTTTATGCTATGCCTGATGCTTAGGTTAAGCTTGGTTTGCTGGCCAATTAAAATGGTGGCCTTATCCAGTTTTGCCTCGGCCTGCGGGGCCTGGGCAGAAGCGGTATAAAAAGTACCTGTAAGCAGCAATACCAGGAAATATTTTAAACACTTGATCATCTCCTGCCTTCCCGTTTTTTAAATAGTGTCATTAATGGTTTTACGTATGATTCGTGTGTGCCGATGCTGGTAAAATCAACACCGCATTTTTTAAAAGTATCGCCCATGGCAATGGTGCGGTTGCGGGCCTCGAGGCTGAATGCATAGCGCACCTCCTCGTCAGCCGTATTTATCCATACTACTTCGCCGGTTTCCTCGTCCTTCATCGGGATGAGGCCCAGGTTAGGGAATACTTCTTCATGTTTATCAAACAGCCTCACAGCAATGATATCGTGTTTTTTGTTGGCTATTTTCAGCTCGTTTTCAAATGCCGGGCTTATAAAATCCGACAGGATAAAGGCGGTGCATTTCTTTTTAATAACGCTGGTAAAGTACTTTAACGCCACGCCAACGTTGGTGCCTTTATTTTCGGGCTTAAAATCAATCAGCTCCCTGATGATCATCAATATGTGCGACCGCCCTTTTTTTGGCGGGATGAATTTTTCTATCTTATCGCTAAAAAATATCACCCCAACTTTATCGTTGTTCTGGATGGCCGAAAATGCAAGCACGGCGCAAAGCTCGGTAGCCAGGTCCTGCTTTTGCTGCCCCTGGGTGCCAAAGTTTTCAGATCCACTCACATCCATCAGCAGCATTACGGTAAGCTCGCGCTCCTCATCAAACACCTTTACGTAAGGGTGGTTAAAACGCGCGGTAACGTTCCAGTCGATAGTACGTATCTCGTCGCCAAGCTGGTACTCGCGCACCTCGCTAAAGGCCATACCCCGCCCCTTGAAAGCCGAATGATATTCGCCCGAGAATAAGTGGTTACTTAAACCCCTCGTTTTTATCTCAATCTTCCGTACTTTTTTTAAAAGATCCTTGGTTTCCATAAGAGGCCCCCTCTAAATCTCCCCCTGAAGGGGGAGACTTTTGAAAAGTATATTTTTTAATTTAAACTAATGTCATTTCGAACGATAGTGAGAAATCTTATACGCCCTGCTTGCGGACTTTGCCTTATACGCCCTGTTCGCAAACTTTGCTATACGAATTGCATGCGTGCATAGTCTTACAAGATTTCTCTTTCGCTCTCCCCCCTCATCCCCCTCCGCTCTATCGAAATGACAATGGCGAAGATGTGCGGTGGTACCTTTTCCTCCCTCTCCTTTGGAGAGGGGCGGGGTGAGGCTCCTTACGGTACCTCTATCGCGTTCAATATTCCGGTAATAATATTTTCGCTGGTGATGTTTTCTGCTTCGGCCTCGTAGCTTAAGCCAATACGGTGGCGCATTACATCGTGGCAAATAGCACGCACATCCTCGGGTATTACGTAGCCCCGGCGTTTAATAAAAGCATAAGCTTTTGCTGCCAGCGCTAAACTGATACTTGCCCTTGGCGATGCGCCAAAAGTGATGAGGTTTTTGTAGTGAGCCAGTTTGTACTGCTCGGGGAAACGGGTAGCGAAAACAATATCGATGATGTACTGCTCAATTTTTTCGTCCATGTAAACCTCACGAACTATTTTACGGGCACGTACAATTTCTTCGGGTTTAATAACAGGTGATGGTTTTGGCATACCGCCTGGTAATATGCTTGACCGGATAATCCTTTTTTCTTCTTCACGCTCGGGGTAAGTAATTACCACTTTCAGCATAAAACGGTCAACCTGTGCTTCGGGCAGCGGGTAAGTGCCCTCCTGCTCAATTGGGTTTTGGGTGGCCAGTACCAAAAACGGGTTTGGCAGCGGGAAGGTATTATCGCCAATAGTTACCTGGCGCTCTTGCATAGCCTCTAAAAGTGCACTTTGCACTTTGGCAGGTGCACGGTTAATTTCATCGGCCAAAATAAAGTTGGAGAACAATGGCCCTTTACGAACAATAAATTCTTCTTTCTTTTGGTTGTAGATCATGGTACCAACCAAATCGGCAGGTAATAAATCGGGCGTAAACTGGATGCGGCTGTAATCGGCCTGGATACATTTGGCCAGTGTGTTGATAGCCAAAGTTTTTGCCAGCCCCGGAACACCTTCCAGTAAAATATGCCCATCGGCTAATAAACCGATCAGCAAACGTTCAACCATATATTTTTGCCCCACGATCACTTTATCCATCTCCATCTTAAGCAGATCGATAAATGCGCTTTCGCGTTGTATCATTTCATTAAGCGCCCTGATATCTGTTGAATACGATGTGCTGCCGGTAACAGCGCCCGATGAAACATTTTCTGTACTACTTTTAAATTCTTCCATGAACCTTTTTTATTTCGAGAGCAAACTTAAACACACAAACTTTTTTCTGCTAAAAAAATTCCACGTTTAATTGTTAAAATTTGTTAAATCTTTAAGTGTTAGCTGTAAATATAGGTTTTTTATCGGGGTTGGGGGATCTGGGGGTCGGAGGTCTGATGCCTGGGGTCGGAGGTTGGGTTGCGGGGCTCGTGTTGCGGGTTGCCAGGTTTGGGGTTGCCAGGTTTGGGGTTGTAGAGCGGCGGACTTACTCTTCAAAAGACGCCGGTTATTTTGACCTGGCACACATTTGCCGTATTGTAACACTTAAAAGCCCGCAAAACAGGCTTCAATTTATAGCACAAAACGCCATTGCTTTACATCGCAATGGCGTTTTGTGCTATCAGGTAGCAAGAGGTTGTTAAGCCTTTTCTGTTTTTGATTTTTGGTTAATCCCGGCCTCAGCTATTTTGGTAAGCAGGCTGTCGCAGTTTTTTTCTTCCTGTAAGGTCGAGTCCAAAAGTTCTGCGGCTTCATTATAGCCTAATACTGCAGCTAATGTTTTGAGCGTTCCGTACGAAGCAATTTCATAATGCTCAATTTTTTGAGCTGCCGAAATGATACCTGCATCGCGGGTGATGCTGCCTTTTTCAGTTTCGGAGATAATTTCTTCACCTTCTTTAAGTAAACCGGCCATCGCTTCGCATTTTACAGCTACAGCTTTTTCGTCTATCGATGCAAAAGCATCTTCCAGGCGGGTAATTTGTCTTTCGGTTTCACTTAGGTGGTTTTCAATAGCGGCACGCAATTCATCAGATGTTGCGGCTTTTGCCATTTTTGGCAATGCTTTTGCCAAATGTTTTTCGGCCCAGTAAATGTCTTTCAGTTCATCAATAAATAATTCATTCAATGCCGAGTCCTGTACATCTAATGTTTGCTCAGGAGCCTTTGTTTTGGTAGTTGCCATGGTAAATGTTTTTTAAGTTATGTGCTGATCTAAATACAAAGGCGATGCCAAGTTTAGTTATTTGTAAATAATATTAATTACTATGAAATAAATCCTATAAAAACATTTACTTTAGGCGATATATGGGTTGTTTTGAAAACTACTGGTGTATTAAAATTAGTACCCTGTGTAATTAAAGAACTTTCAGCACCATACCCGCGACTATTAGCGGCACTCCTTAACAAGTAGTTTATGGTGTTGTAAAACCGGAATCACATATATTCCTGTATAATTGTTATTATTGCGGCAATGGGTTTTTTACAGCTGCCCGGCCTGGGTAAAGTACATTTTCATGAATATGGCACCGGGAAACAACCGTTACTTGCTTTCCATGGTTATGGCATGACCGGCAAGCAGTTCCACGTGCTCGAAAAATCGCTGTTAACCAGGTATCACGTTTACGGTTTTGATCATTTTTTTCATGGCGAGAGCCGTTTAGATGGCTGGACCGATAAACAGATCCGCGCCGGCATGACCAAACAAATGATGTACAATTATTTGCAGGAGTGGTTTAAAATTTATGGCGAGCAGCGAATTTCTGTATTGGGTTATTCACTGGGTGCAAGCCTTGCGCTTACCCTGGTTGAGGAGTACGCCCATTTAATTGACGATATAATACTGATGGCGCCCGACGGGCTTACCAAGCGTACCGGTTTTCATATTATAACCCACAACGTGTTTGGTAAATCTATTTTTCGCGTTGCCACTAAAAGCAGCTGGCTGGCCCCGTTTTTATTGAAGGTAGTAAAAGCAGTTGGGGTTATAGATGAAAGCCTTTACCAGATAGCTTACAACGAGATTGATACCCCCAAAAAGCGGCTTGATACCTATTATACCCTAAATTTAATAAAACTGCTAAACCCGGATATACTAAAAATAGCAGCGCTTGTTAACCAGTATAAAATTAAATGCACACTGATATTTGGAACAGACGACCATCTTTTCCCCAAATCGGTAGCTAAAGATTTTTTGGAGACAGCAGAAAACGTCGAAATCCATGACGTTAAGATGGGGCATTGGCTGGTTACCAAAGCATTGGACGAATATTTAACAGGTGAAAACAGATGATCGAAGCCAAAAAATCCGACTCGTTAAGCGCACTATACCTGCGGGGTATAAGCTGGTGGCTGGGCCGCAATTTTAAGGAAATTAACATCATGCCTTTTGAGGCAAAGCCCGGGCATTCGGTGTTGATGCTGTGTAACCACTTTAGCTGGTGGGAGTCGTTTTTATCAAATTATGTGGCTGTTAAAAGTATAAAACGGCGATGGCATTTAATGATGCATCATGATCATGCCCTTAAATATACTTACCTGCGTTATGTAGGTATGTTTTCAATAATCAGGGGAGCGCGCCAAAGCGACTCGTCATTAACCTACGCGGCCGGATTGTTGGACGACTCCCGTAACCTGGTGATGATGTGTCCGCAGGGCGAGATACGATCAAATCATGAAACTCATATCGAGATACAAAAAGGCACTTATAAACTGATACAGCAAATTAAAGGCCCATGCCAGGTGGTGTACAACTGCACACTGATTGATTATTTTGAAAGCTTAAAGCCGCGGGCGTATGTTCACCTTTTTGATTGTGGCGTAGCCGGCGAGTTTACTTTTGACGAGTTAAAACAACGCGTTAACGACTATCACCAGCAGGCACTTTTAAACCAAATAAATATGAAACATTAATTGAAGTCGGAAGTCTGTAGTATTAAGTCAACTTTTGCTTACTTAGAATTTTCGGTTGCGGACTTCCGGCTCGCAACTCATCACTCAAAACTCACAACTAAAGTGATTCGCAATAAAAAGAATATTTTCATTAACCGTATCATCCACTACTATGTAAAATGGATAGTGGCACGGCAGTTTCATGAAGTGTTATTTAATGATGTGGAGATTGATAAAAGCAAATCGGTATTGCTGGTAGCCAATCATTTTAGTTTTTGGGATGGCTTGATATTATATTGTGTAACCGAAAAATTGTTAAAAAAGCGATACCATGTAATGGTTGAGGAAAAAACGGTGCACATGCTGCACTACCTTAAATTTGCCGGGGCTTTTTCGGTCACCAAAAAATCGAGGGATATCATCGAGTCGCTTGATTATGCTGCCCGGCTGCTGGATGACCCGCAGAATCTTGTACTAATATTCCCGCAGGGAAAGTTGTTTTCAAACTATGTGGACGACGTGCGTTTTGACAAAGGCGTATTCCGGATTATGCAAAAAGCCCAGGGAAAATACCAATTACTCTTCGCTTCAACATTTATTCAGTACTTTAAACATAAAAAGAGCACGGCAACCGTTTATTTGAAAAGAGATAACAATAACTATCCAAACATCGCCGGTTTAAAAGAGGCTTATCAGCAACATTACAGCAGTTCAAAACTGCTTCAAACGCAATTTGATATATAAAGTGACCGTAATTATATTAATCACCCTTTTCTTCATCATCCTGCGTTTTACAGTAACCCTGTTCAACTTTATATCCGACCCTAAATTACGACGTGTAGCTAAACACTATACCGATAAGGTATCCATCCTTATCCCAGCCCGCAACGAGGGCGGCAATATATTAACCCTGCTGCAATCCATCCATCAGCAGGATTATCATCACTATGAAGTACTGGTGCTTGACGATGGTTCGACAGATGATACGTATGCGGTGTGTTCAAAATTTGCCCAGGCGCATGCCCAGTTTAAAGTAATCAAAGGAGCGGAGTTACCGGCCGGCTGGATAGGTAAAAACTTTGCCTGTCATCAGCTTGCCTTGCAGGCCGATGGCGATTATCTGCTTTTTTTGGATGCTGACGAGCAGGTGCAACCGGGTTTAATAAACAGCGCCGTACACCGCATGCACACCGGCAGCCTGGGTCTGCTAAGCTTGTTTGCCAACCAGCAAATGCAAACTTTAGGCGAAAACCTGGTGGTACCACTGATGCATTTTATTTTATTGAACCTGCTGCCTGTGCGGTTAATATCGCTGGTAAAAAACCCGTCTGTTGCAGCAGCCAGCGGGCAGTTTATGCTGTTTGATGCCCCTATTTATCACCAGCAGCAATGGCACAAAGCGGTAAAGGATAAAGTGGTAGAGGATGTAGAAATTATGCGGCTCATAAAGGCCAAAACCTATAATGGCGAGGCCCTGCTGGCCAACGGCATGATTAGTTGCCGCATGTACAAAAGCTATACCGAAGCCCTGGCCGGCTTTAGTAAAAATTTCCTGGCGGCGTTTAACTATAGCATCCTGGGCTTTTTAATGTACCTGCTGCTGGTTATTATTTTTCCATTACTGTTACTCATGACGCTGAACCTGCCGCTCATCCTGTTTATGGGGGGCCTCATCATCCTTACCCGGATAATGATCTCGTTTACATCGGGACAAAATGCTTTGTATAACGTATTATTGCATCCGCTGCAAATGACCAACATGATGATCGTCGCTTTTATATCTATCCAAAAATATCTCACCAAAACCACGGTATGGAAGGGGCGCAGGATTTGAACACGCAACTATCAACCGGCAGTGTAAAAACGGAGCGCATTGCTATCATTATTATCATACTTTTCCATGCAGTAGGTACTATAGGGTTTAACCTTTCGGGTTTCGATACTATGTTTCTTGGCCTGGTTCCCTGGCATTTATTGCTCATGGCCACCGTTATCATCTACAGTCACAATCGCCCCAATGGCAGGTTCGGCTTGTTTGCCTTGCTGCTATTTACATTGGGTTTTGTTGCCGAGCTTATTGGGGTGCATACTGGCTGGCTATTTGGCAGCTATACATATGGCGACACGCTGGGTATAAAATTATTTGGCGTTCCGCTGATGATTGGTATCAACTGGTTTTTGCTGATATATGCTACCGGGGTGCTCATGCAGCGCAGCCGCATCAAAAATATTTACGTCCGCATTTTTGCCGGAGCATTGGTGCTGGTTTTACTTGATATCTTCATTGAACCCGTAGCTATCCATTTTGATTACTGGCATTGGGCAGGCAATACCATCCCCATAAAAAATTACGCCTGTTGGTTTGCCGTAAGCGCACTGATGCTTTTTATATTCGAGAAATTTAAATCCCCCCCTCAAAGTAAAGCGGGCCCTGTTTTGCTGGCTATGGAGTTTGTATTTTTTATGATTTTGGGTTTACTAAATTGATACGGCACCACTTAGGCTGCGGTCTTTTTAGTTTTAAAGAAAAAATGTGTTTGACTAAAATAGCTGAAACCAGCGATAAATACTGTAGCTATAATTTTTGATGGTGTTGGATAAATACCCAGCCAATCAACCAGAATTTTCAGGAATATAACGTTCAAAACTATACAGATGGCGTTTACCAAAACAAAGCGCAAAAGCTGCCCCCTTTTACTCAGTCCCGATTCTTTAAAAACAATATACCTGTTCAGGTAAAACCCGGTGCAAAAAGATATGCTGAAAGATAAAGCCAGCGACGCGATGTGCGGACTTAAGGTATACGTACCAATGTGCAGGTTTCGCTTTTGAAAAATGAAGTTATAACAAAACGAAAACAGTGTTATATCAAATACTACATTGCCCCCGCCACATGCCGCATAACGGAAGGTATGTAAGGGCATCCATTTTTTAAAGGGCTTGTAAAACAGATCAATAATGTAAAAAATAGCCCGCCTTATAAAATCATGTACCTTTCTCATAGATAATAGGCAAAGGTAAATAATTAAAATAAAGTTGGGCAAGTGGGTTTGTTTACTAAAAACGGCCACTGATGAATAGCGGCTTCGGCCTTCTTTTTCTCCCGCGAGGTTAGCGCAGCGTAACTCGTGGGTAAAGCTGATTGAAGCCTTTGGCTTCAGTTCAACCGAAAGCTGAAAGCATGTTTAGCCACGAGCTGGAACCTCGCGGCAATCGGCCTCATATGTATAATTTCACTTTCAATTCACTTATATCTTCCCAAACAATCCAATGCGGGTTTAAAAAACTTCCACCATATTTCAGGTAAAACTGTTGATATGGGTTTTCCGGAGCGATGCCCACACACAAGCTTTTGGCATTATGGTCTATAGCCCAACTTATGGCCTCCTTTAAAAGTGCTGTACCAATCCCACGGCGCTGATATTCTTTCAACACATAAAACGATTGAATTTCGGCATCCTTATCATAGCGGCTTGTTAGGTGTACCGCCAAATAGCCTATTATTTTATCCTGGTCAATAGCCTTTAATATGATCCTTTGCGGCATGGCGCTGGCAGGTGATTGCTTTGCAAAATAAGTTTTCCACCGGTAAGCCCTTGTTTCAAAGTCGGTATCGTGCGGCTCCATCAATTCGGGAAACGATTGTAATTTACTTTCAATCTCCACATGGGTTATTGCCTCAATATCTGCCGTTGTAGCTACCTGGATTTCCATGAAAAATATTTACTGGCAAGCCTCCCAAATCCTCACCGCCTCAACAGCCTCTTTTACATCATGTACCCTCAAAATATTGGCGCCTTTACTCAAGGCGATGGTATTTAAAACGGTTGTGCCATTTAATGCATCCGCAGCGGTGCCTCCCAATAAACCGTAGATCATTTTTTTGCGGGATATACCTGTCAGCAGGGGCAGTTCCAAAATATCATAATCCTGCATCCGCTTCATCAGCGTATAATTATGCTGCTGGTTTTTGGCAAAGCCGAAGCCTGGATCGATGATCACGTCATGTACGCCCAGTTGTTTTAGCTGCTGATACTTACTTACAAAATAATCCAGTACCTCGTTAAAAACATCATCATACTGCGCCATTTGCACCATAGTTTGAGGCGTTCCCTTCATATGCATTAAAATATAGGGAACCTGCAGGCGGGCCACCGTGGCAAACATATCAGCATCCAACGTGCCGCCCGATATATCATTAATTATCTGCGCACCTGCTTTAACTGCCGCTTCGGCAACCTGTGCGCGGAAGGTATCTACCGATAAAACAGCATCGGGGAAAGTAGCTACAATTGCCTCAACAACTGGCAACAGCCTGTCGGTTTCTTCTTCAACAGTAATATCTTTGGCACCCGGGCGGGAAGAATAAGCCCCGGTATCTAAAAACGCAGCGCCATCGGCCAGCATCTTTCCGGCCTGCTGCAAAGCTTCATCAACAGAAGGCTTGCGACTGGTAGCATAAAAAGAATCGGGCGTAATATTGATTATCCCCATTACCTTCGGCGTAGCCAGGCTTATAAGTTTCCCTCCTGCATTCAGGGTTATCTTTTTACGAAAAAATGTATCTTTAGCCACTTTGTTTGTTGTAATATTGACAGGGGTTAATGTGGTAAAGTTAATAACTTTATAGCGGTAGTATATCCCCCGTAATTACAACGCCCCAACTTTAAAATATTCAGACCATTGGCTAACACATCAGCAGAATACGACGCGGTAATAAACAATTGTAAGGGCCTTTTCATGAAAAAGACCCGCGACTATGGTACCGCCTGGCGCATCCTTCGTTTGCAATCTATCACCGACCAGATTTTTATTAAAGCACAACGCATCCGTACACTCGAAGAAAAAAAAATTTCGAAAGTGGGCGACGATATTACCGGCGAATATATTGGCATTGTAAACTACTGCGTTATAGCCATGATGCAGCTGGATAGCTCGCCCGAAACCCCGCAGGAGTTGGCAGTTGACCATGTTGAACGCATGTTTGACGACAGGGTACTGGAAACCAAAGAGCTCATGTTTGCCAAAAACCACGATTACGGCGAAGCCTGGCGCGATATGCGCATCAGCTCATTAACCGATCTGATACTCATGAAACTACTGCGCGTTAAACAAATTGAAGACAACCAGGGCCTTACCGAAGCATCTGAAGGGGTAAAAGCCAATTACCAGGACATGCTGAATTACGCGGTATTTGCCCTTATAAAACTTGGAGTAAAATGAAGAACGCTTTAATTTGGTTTTGCAGGATAGCGGTAGGCTTACTGTTCATATTTTCCGGATTGATAAAAGCCAACGACCCGTTGGGCTTTTCTTATAAACTGGTTGAGTATTTCGAGGTTTTCCATATCACGTTCCTGAATGATCTGTCGTTAACCATCGCCATTTTGCTTTGCGCGCTGGAAATGATCCTGGGTTTTGCCCTGCTTATTGGCGTACGGCCGGTAAAAGTAGCCTGGGGCCTATTGCTGCTCATTATCTTTTTCGGCTTTTTAACTTTTTACTCGGCCTTTTTTAAAGTGGTACAAACCTGCGGCTGCTTTGGCGATGCGATACCGCTTACCCCATGGCAATCGTTTAGCAAGGATATGGTTTTACTGGTTTTGGTTGCGGTAATATTTGTAAACCGGGCTAAAATAAAACCTTTGTTTAGCGCAAAAGCCGGCGACAAATGGCTTATCGGCGCTGCACTTGTATCGGTAGGTTTTGGGCTGTATACCTATAATTTTTTGCCGGTGATTGACTTTTTGCCTTATAAAATTGGCGCCAATATTTCGGCCGAAATGGATACCCCGCCCAACGCGCCTAAAGATGTTTTCGTGCTTACTTATAAACTAAAAAACAAGAAAACTAAGGAAACCAAGGTAATGACCGATAAGGAATACCTGACTTCCGGCATCTGGAAAGATGCCAATTGGGAAACCGACGGCGACCCGGAAAACCGACTGGTAACAAAAGGCTACGAACCACCAATCCGCGATCTGTCTATCCAGGATGCCCAACGTAACGATTTCACCAAAGAGTTGCTGGCAAGCCCTTTTTACAGTATCATTATTGTAGCTTATGATCTGGATAAAACCGACGAAGATGCGATAAACAAACTAAACGCACTTGCAATAAACGCCACCCAAAACTTTAATATCCGCACCATGCTGCTTACCGCAAATTCGCCGCAAAGCGCGCAGGCGTTCGTGAAAAAGCACCGGATGATCAGCGAGGTTTTTTATGCCGATGGCGTACCGCTTAAAACCATGATTCGCTCCAATCCGGGTGTAATCCTGTTAAAGAATGGCTTCGTCGTTAATAAATGGCACTACCATTCGGTACCTAAGTATGACGATCTGGCGAAAACGTATTTTCAAAAACAATAACCATGATCAGCTACCTCATCCGCAAATTATTTTACGGTCTGGCCGTAATGCTGGGGGTGGTGCTGGTGGTTTTCTTTTTGTTTAATATTTTACCCGTTGATCCTGCCCGCATGACGCAAGGGCAACGCGCCGACGTGCAATCGTTACAAGCCGTACGCAAGGAATTTGGGCTGGATAAGCCAAAGCCGGTACAATTCCTATATTACATTAATGATCTTTCGCCCGTAGGCATCCACCTGAATACTGCCGAAGAACAGCAACGCTATCGCTACGTAAAACTATTTTCGGTAAGCAATACCAAAGTGCTTGGGCTAAAATGGCCTTACCTGCGCCGATCATACCAAACCCGTAAGGATGTGGCGAGTTTGCTGCTGGAGGTTATTCCTAACACCATGGTATTGGCCACTACGGCCATGATCTTTGCTATTGTTATTGGCGTATTTTTAGGCGTGCTGAGTGCCGTTCATAAAGATACCTGGATTGATAAGCTGGCAATAGGCTTTTCCACTTTGGGCATCTCTGCGCCGGCTTTTTTCGCAGGCATCATTATCGCCTGGATATTTGGTTTTGAGCTGAGTAAATACACCGGCCTCAACATGTCGGGCAGTTTGTATAGTTACGACCCGTTCCGTGGCGAGGTGATGACGCTTAAAAACCTGGTGTTGCCCATGATCACCCTCGGCCTGCGTCCGCTGGCTATTATTGTTCAGCTCACCCGTAATGCCATGCTGGATGTTTTGGGGCAGGATTATATCCGCACGGCCAAAGCCAAGGGATTAAGCAATAATACCATCGTTTATAAACACGCGCTAAAAAACGCGCTAAACCCGGTAATAACCGCCATAGCCAACTGGTTTGCATCGCTGCTGGCCGGATCTTTTTTTGTGGAATACATTTTTGGCTACAACGGCCTGGGCAAAGCTACGGTTGATGCGCTCGAAATGTCGGATTTTCCGGTTGTGATGGGTTCAATACTCTTTATTGCTTTTATATTTGTAGTGATTAGTATCCTGGTAGATATAATTTACGTTTGGATAGATCCGCGGGTAAAATTGAGTTGAAGGTATAGCAAGGACTTTTTTTAGAATGAAAGATTCCAGACAAATGAGTAAGTACATTTTCACATACGCATCTGCATATTTGAAACGGCGAAGCCCTCAACGAAGTTAATCTGCACACCTGCACATCTATTTTTTAGGAGAAAAAATATTATGAAGTACTTTTTAGTGGGGTTTATGGGATGTGGCAAAACCACCTGGAGCCGTAAGCTGGCTGCCAAATTAGGCTACGAGTTTATTGATCTTGACCACGCGCTGGAAGCTAACGTAGGCATGAGCATAGCCGAATATTTTTCGAGTTTTGGCGAAGACGCCTTCCGCCAGATGGAATCAGATTTGCTGAAGCAAACCGAATATCCCGAAAACGTAGTGGTATCAACCGGTGGCGGCCTGCCTTGCTTTTTTGATAATATAGACTGGATGAATGCCAATGGCAAAACCCTGTACGTAAAACTATCGCCCAAAACACTGGCCGACAGGCTGGAAAACAGCAAAACGGTTCGCCCGGTACTGCAAGGCAAAAAAGGCGATGAACTGGTTGAATTTATTACCGGCAAACTGGCCGAGCGGGAAAGCTTTTATATGAAAGCACACCACCATGTAGATGGTATCGACATGTCGGTTGAAAAACTGGAAGGTGCGTTGGGATTGGGCGAAGTGGTATAGAAGATTCGAAAATTGCTGCAGATTTAATATATGAAATTGTCATTTCGAACCCTTGGAGGGTTGGCCAATGCGGGGAAAGGGTGAGAAATCTTCGACATCCTGCATTCACGAAGCATGTTGTAATAGTATATCGCAAAAGATTTCTCCTCGTACCTCGTTCGAAATGACAACGGAGTTATTCTTATTGGAAACAAATATTTATCACCATGGAAAACCGCGTTGAAGTAAGGCATCTTTTTAAACCACTGGATGGAAAACTGATGGAACTGCTGGAGTCATTAACCCCGGCAGATTGGAACAAGCAAACGGTGGCCAAAGCCTGGAAAGTAAAAGATGTGGTATCGCACCTGCTGGATGGTAACATCCGCGCCTTATCCATTCAGCGCGATAAATATTTTGGCGATCTTGCCCCTGCCAACAACAACTATTACGACCTGGTTGACTGGCTGAACAAACTCAATGCCGATTGGGTGAGCGCTACCAAAAGAATAAGCCCCGATATATTGCTCCTGCTGCATAAAACAACCGGGCGGTTGGCATCTGCTTATTATGAATCATTGAACCCTAATGACACCGCCATATTTTCTGTGGGCTGGGCGGGCGAACAGGAAAGCCTTAACTGGATGCACCTTGCCCGTGAATACACCGAAAAATGGCATCACCAGCAGCAAATAAGGGAAGCCACAGGCCGCGATGGTATCATGACGCGCGAGTTTTTTTTTCCCTTTATAGATACTTTTTTCAAAGGATTACCCCATACTTTTAAAAATACTGGAGCCCCGGTAAATACCCTCATAAAAATCACCATCACATCCGGCATTGGCGGTAACTGGTACCTTAAGAAAATAAAAGACGGATGGCATTTATTGAAAGATGCCGATACAGAAAGCTTTACAGCTACCGTGAAAATTCCGCCTGACATAGCCTGGAAGTTGTTTTCTAAAAGCATCCGCCCGGACGATGTAAAAACGCGGGTTGAAATAACCGGGAACGCGACACTTGCCGGGCAGGTGCTTCAAATGGTATCAGTGATGGCTTAGCGGAAAATCCAAAGTTCGAAGTCCAAAGTCTATAGCCTTTAGCCGGAAGTTTGAAGTAATGCTATTATTTTTTGACTAAAGACTCCCGGCTTTGAACTTAAGACTATTATCAGGCCTCGTCTTTAGTATTACGCACCAGGCTGATGCCCGTAAAGAAAAATAAAATAGCTATTATACCAACCACAATTAGTGTGGTAACCTGGCTACTATGGTTTATAATACCAATGCCTGCATAAATTAAGCCTATGATACCGAGTACGGTAAGTATGGCTCCGAAAGTACGTTTTAAGTTCATGATAGTGTATGCTGTTTTAATAAGCTTTTTTATAAAAACAAATAGCACACCAATAATTTACCTATATTTATTTAATTAATAATAAGCCCTTATGACAGGTTCAATCATCACTTTACTCATTGTATTTATTATTTTGGTAATCGTACTATCATCCTTTGTGTCTGTAAAACAGGGCACAATAGTGGTAATTACTGTATTTGGCAAGTATCGACGCATACTTACGCCGGGGCTTAATTTTAAGCTGCCATTTATCGAAAACATCTACTCCAAAATCTCTATCCAGAACCGCTCGGTGGAACTGGAATTCCAGGCGGTAACTTTTGACCAGGCTAATGTTTACTTTAAGGCAATGCTCTTGTACTCGGTTCTGGACCAGCAGGAAGAGACCATCAAAAACGTAGCTTTTAAATTTGTTGACGAACGTAACCTGATGCAGGCGCTTATCCGCACCGTTGAAGGTTCAATCCGTGCCTTTGTAGCTACCAAACGCCAGAGCGAAGTTTTAATACTCCGCCGCGATATTGTGGAGCATGTTAAGGAACAATTGGATGTGATACTGGAGGGCTGGGGCTACCACCTGCAGGATTTGCAGCTGAACGACATCACTTTTGATGATGTGATCATGAAATCGATGAGCCAGGTAGTAGCATCAAACAACCTGAAAGCTGCCGCCGAAAACGAAGGCCAGGCCCTGCTGATCACCAAAACCAAAGCTGCGGAGGCAGAGGGTAATGCCATCAAGATTTCGGCCCAGGCTGAGCGCGAGGCTGCACAGCTGCGCGGTCAGGGTATAGCCTTATTCCGCGAGGAAGTTGCCCGCGGTATGACGGTTGCCGCCAAAGAAATGGCCGGCGCCAACATGGATACCTCGGTAATATTATTTACCATGTGGACAGAATCTATCAAACACTTCTCTGAAAACTCAAAAGGGAACGTGATTTTCCTGGATGGATCAACCGATGCCATGCAGCATACATTAAAAGAAATGATGGCCTTAAACCTTTTACATACCGACGACGTCAAAAAGTGAAAGTTTTAACCCCTGCACTTAATGGAAGTACGATTAGTGAAGTTGATTGGCACAGCCGCCATATGTTTAATGACGATAACCGCCAGCGCGCAGCAGTATCAGCGTTATCATCCCCTAACTGTAAATGACTTTTTGGGCACCCCACGGGCAAATGCCGGTGGGGTTGTAGCCTATACCAACTGTACCATCGATTTTAAATACGAGGCCAGCAACCGCAGCGGGTCCTATATTCTTACGGCAACCGTAAACCTGCTGCTCAATAACTACAAATCATGGCTCGACAGGAGCCGGGTAACATCGCAGGTGATGCTTTCTGAAATACTGAAGCACGAACAGGGCCATTACCTGATTGCCTACCTGGAGCAGCAGGAAATACTAAGGCAGATAAGCAAAACCCGTTTTAGCTACAATTACCGCACTGAGGCCATGGCGCTTTTTAACCGCATAGATGCCAAATACAAGGAGCTTAACTCCAATTACGACGAAGACACCCAGCACATGACCAACCGCCAGCAACAACACAGCTGGGATTTATACTTCCAAAAACGACTGGAGTATGAACCGGAGGAGTAGTAGTCATTGGTCATTGGTCATTGGTCATTGGTCATTGGTCATTGGTCATTGGTCATTGGTCATTACGGAAAGTTCCCTTGACGTATGATTGTTTTAACCATTTAACATAATGCCAACTCAGAACTCAGAACTCAGAACTCAGAACTTAAAACTCAAATTCCCGGCTTACTCAGTAAATTCACAAACAAACGATACGCGCCTGGCACACCTGCGGGTAATTCCCTGAAAAAGGCCAGCGAGGTATAAACAAACCTGCCTTTGCCATAATCGCCAACTATGAGCGATCCGTTAAGGGGCGATTCTCCTTTATCATTCATCTGGAAGATAGATTTGTATTTGGGGTCTGCATCGCTTACAAAGTATAGGCCGCGTTCCTGTATCCAGCCTTTAAAATCATCCTGGGTAATTTTGTTAGGATAGTTGAGTACCGCGTTTGGTTGGTCTAAAACAGTTACAACCGCATCCTCGTCGGTAACCCTCCTGTTAACTACGGTAAAGGGATATGGGCCAATTTGTTTGGTAACCAGGCCCGAATTATTGTTGTATTGCACTACCAGGTTACCGCCATTTTTTACGTATTCCATTAGCTTAGGCTGCTCAAAAGCAAGACGCTCGTTTACGTTGTAGGCACGCACCCCGGTAATAATGGCATCGTAAGTTGATAAATCGCCGTTCATGATCTCGTTTTCTGATAGCATGTGCACATCATAACCTACCTGGCGCAGCGCCTCGGGCATCAAATCGCCGGCACCGGCGATGTAGCCTAATTTTTTTTTCCCGGTTTTCAGGTCGAGGTTTACCAGTTTAGCTTCGGCCACGGGGAACAGGGTAATAGCAGGCACATGATCATACCTTATCCTGCGTAACGATAGGGAATACGGCTTGCCGTTTACCATCACAATAACCTTCAAGTCGGCAGTTTTTGGCTTATTATCGGCCGGTGCTACTGTAAAAGAAACCGTCCACTCATCGTTTTTATTTTTATCGCTGAACTCGATTTTCTCCGGGCTTATTTTCCAGCCGTCTACAGGTTTTATGCTGATGTTACCGCTGGCCACAGTAAAGCTTTTAAGTTTAACCTGGACGCTTTGCGGTTTCTGGCTGTTAAAAATGTAGTCTTTCCCGTCGATATTAGCGGTAACCGGCGGTGTAATTTCCAATGGCTGATAAACTTCGCCGCGTACCGGGTCAACATATTTGTATACCAGGCGGCGCTCAAAGTTTACCGGCTTTCCCTCAATAATAAACTGGAAACTGACGGTAAGCAGATCCGGATTTTCGGGGTTGCCTGCCATTGCATCATCAGCGATATTGTAGGTGCCTATCTTATGATCTGATGCTAACCAATAAGGTTGTGTTATTTTATCGGCTATAGTTGAACCTTCAAAGCTCTGCTGCTGGTTGGCAGGGATAACTTTCGACCCCAGGTCCAACACATCGCTACCAACGCCTATTTTATTAATCTTCACTTTATCATTATACCTGTTCACCACTACCGACCGGACCTGGATCTTGTCCCCTACCGCATAAGTAGCCTCGGCGGCATAAGCCTCAAACCACAAGCCTGCACAGGCTGCTATTAAATCGCCCAGTTCTTTTGTCTTCTGTGTGCGCCAGTATACGTCTGATACCTTTTCAACCTTACCCAGTAATGCCACTAAAGGGGTTACCGATTTTTCGGGCGCTTCCGCATCAAAATTCCGCCTGATCACTTTTATCGATTCGCCAATATCCGCGCCGTCTTTAACACGCTTCCAACCGGTTTCTACGCCATCCATCAGGTCGGTTTGCGGGGCATCGCCCAAAATAGTTTTAAAATATTCAAACGATTCGCCCCTTTGCTTAGCCGAGCCAAAGCCCTGGGTTTTATGGTTGCTGCGGCTTTCGGCGGCTATTTCGCCATAGCTTTTGCCAAGGGTGGTGTTGTATACGCCTACATCAATCTTAAACTGATCGGCAGCGGTGGTGTTGGTGCTGCCGAAGTTAAAAGTGTTCCACATGAGGCGTTTGGCCTGCCATGGTTTTACATATTTTAATTGTTCGGGATACCTGGCTGGGTCGGCAGCGGCGCTAAAAGCCTCCTGGGCCAATATCGCCGACGAGGTGTGATGCCCGTGGCCGCCCTCGCCTGTAGTAGGGAAACGGCAAATGATCACATCCGGCCTAAACTTGCGGATAACCCAAACCACGTCGCCCAAAACTTTTTCTTTATCCCAAATTTTTAAAGTTTCTTCGGGCCCTTTGGAAAAACCAAAGTCGTTGGCACGGGTAAAAAACTGCTCTGCACCATCAACCCTGCGGGCGGCCAGCAGCTCCTGCGTACGGATAAGCCCCAGCAATTCGCTTTGCTCGTTGCCTATTAAATTTTGGCCACCATCACCACGGGTGAGCGATAAATAGCCCGTGCGGTAATGTTTTTCCTGTGCCAGGTAGGCCAGCAGGCGGGTATTTTCATCGTCGGGATGAGCGGCTACGTACAATACGCTGCCGAGGGTGTTAAGCTTTTTTAGGTTTTGCTGAATAGTGCCGATATCGGTAGGCGGCGACGTTTGGGCAATTACACAGGTATAAAAAAATAATAAGGCTACAAAAAGGGCGGTACGCTTCATGAAAACAAATATATTGAAAGATACCTATTTACAATTTTCTGTATCAATAATATAACAATAGGCCGACTTTTGGTGAGCCTACCCTGTTAATAATCTGCAACGCACAATAGCGCAATCCAAATTATCTTTATTAAATTACAACTGTAAACTGATACTGGGGATGACCAATCAATTCTCTTTGGCAATTCATCCGGGCATTGTTCCTAAATTTAGCTTCCTTATCGGCAAGCCGGTTTATGCAAAAACTGGCAGTAGAGCCAAAGTAAAAACTTGATTAACAGTAAATGCCTTTCATATATCCGGCTAAAAAAATGAAAAGACTCCCTTTGTTATTTGCATTCTTGATCCCGCTTTTTGCGATATTGCTGTCCTGCACGCACAAAAGTAGCCCAACAAACCCTTACAATGCGCGTATCGAATTCCGGTTTGGCACAAAATTTTACTCCATGTATCTATGCAAATGGGGAACGGCTTACGTAGTTAAAGGAAAAGGAACAAATTATACCTCGCCATTTGCTATCATATCATCAGATACAAGTAAAGTGTTTAAAATTGATTCGCTTAATGTGGCTTACAACTTCTTCGACAAGCTTAAAGCCAAACCAATAATTGACACGTCGGGCACTACAGACGCGCCAAGGATCGAGATTTATTATGAGGATAAAAAAGTGTATGATTCGTTCAAATGGAACAGCGAAATTTGGGATTTATTCCGCCCCATGCTGACTAAATTACCACAAGGCTATAATCCGTTTTTGGGCGGCGAGCATCCGTTTGATTAATTAGATTCAGACTTGCTTTACTGATAGTGATATATCTATCAAACTTCATCTATTGATGCCTGTCAGTAGTACTCAATCGGGATTCTCATCATCTTATCCCCGGCAACCCCGCAACCGCCTTTAACAATCCCGCCTCGCTTGTGGCGTTCACATTCACCAGGTAAAATGGCTTGCTACCCTGGGCTGCTTTCCATCGCCATTCAAGCTGGCTAACGGTTTTAAGGCGGCCATTATCAAACCACCAGGCCGAGTAAATCTTATCCGCGCCTTTGGTAAGGATCCCCGCATATACCAAGCGCCCGGCTATGGTTTGCTTGCGGATGCTGGTAAAATTGTATCCACTACCCTGCCAGCAAATCATGGGGTTATGTTCGGGGGCATAAAAGGGTGTGGGCTTCAGGTACACCAGTTGGCCGGGCTTATCAAACTTGATAACGCCGCTTTGCAGCAGTTGCTTTTTGTAGCCACCCAGGATTACCGCCTCGGTCTCTTTATTACTCAGTACATCCATGCTTTTTAAATTGAATGAGATAACAATGAGTATCCCGGCAAATAGCAAATGAATAAAAGGATACCTTACCTCATCGGGCACCAGCCGGATAAGTTGCTTTTGGCGCGGGTGCTTCTCCACTTTTGCCGATTTTTTCAGGTAAAAAATACCCAGCCACAACAAGGGGAGTATCACATATACCAACAGGCAAATAACGCCTGTTACATCATGAAAAACACTGGCGGGCGGTATTTTAAATAATACCAGCAGCATAATACGGCACAGGTTGGCTGCAATATTCAGCAAAAAGGTAAGCGCCAGCAGGATAGCAATTTTTATAAAACCAAGTTGATTGACCGTTTGGCGCTGGCAATGGGCTATTATAAACAGGCATATAATAAACGACATGCTTAGCATATGCAACCCGGCACAGGCCTGGTCTACAGAAAATTCTGAGCCGTTTAGCTCAATAATATTGCCCGATGCATGCGCGGCAATTCCAACGCTGCTTAAAATACCGGCCACCACCTCGCTCAGCCAGATCCTGATGGGGAAGCTGATAGCATTTCTGATATACATAAACAGCGGCGAAACCAGCAATAGCAGGAAAAACAAAACCAGGTTCACTTTTCCTTTAAAATTCTCAAAAAACAATAATACGGCAAACAACAAGGCAACAAACAGCGTGGTTTTAACCGGGAAAATAAGCGCGATAGCACTAAATACCAAGGCCGGCAAAAAGTACCGCATGGAGTATTCCCCTGCCTTTACACGGCATATATAAGGGGCAAGCGCTATCGCCATTAACAGATCGGCATTCCACAAAAAATAAATGGAAAGTAATTTAATGGCGATAACGAGATACACCATGCAGCAGCCGTTTATCAGCAAACGACTGCTGCCCCAGGCCCTGCCCGCAAAAGGAGGCTTAAATATCCTTCTTAGCATATTTGGCGCGGTATACTAAAAAGTTAATTACAGCAAGCGCTATCAGCACCAACAGCCACTCGCCCGGTTCGGGTACCGCACCTGATGATTTCATGGAGGCATTTTTAAGGCTATCCTTATTTTCATTGATGCCGAAACGATCATAATCTGCCTGGGTTTCCAGCACAATGAGGCTGGATACCGGCGAGGCTATATAGGCCTGTTCGGCCTCCCGGATGATATCCGGCTGCACATAGGTTTTATCAAAATAATGCGGACCAACCTTTTTCATGATATCATTATAGGCAAACAAACGCAGCAAATGATCGGGGGCATTACTTTTCAGGGTATCGGTAGTTTGACTGATGATAAGGCCCGATTGATCAAGCACCACATGCCCGGCATCTTCCTGCGATTGAATAAACCGGTGCTGGTTAAGTTTATCTAACAACACTGGCAACTCGCCACTATCATAAACAAACACCCGCATTTCTTTTAAAGCTTTTAGGTAAGGGGTTATTTTGGTGCTGATATTGAACACCCGCAATGGTTTTGCGGTTGCCAGGTACGTGGTAAGCCGCCGCTGAAATTCCGAGTCGTCCAGGTCGCCAAGATTGGGTGATATATCGGGACATTTGGTAATTAGCAAGGCCTTTTCGGCATCTTTAACCTCGTTAACCGGGAACAGGCTAAAATTCAGTTTCTGCGCCCTGGCAAATACTTCGGCCTTGTTTTTTTCCGTTACTTCTTTTAGTTCCCCATCATAGTAATACACCTTTTTTGTTTTGATGGCCTGCCATACGCTATCAAAGTCGGTTATATTCCAGGAGCTGTTCAAATCAAGGTACACGGCCGCAGGGTCGAAAGCGGTATACTGTGGCTTATAATTCTCCAGCTTGTACCCTGCCCCTGCAAAGGTAAATGGCGCATTGGCCAGCGGCGGTGCTGTAAAAACAATCTCGTCGTCGGCCCGGTATTTTCTGTCGGCTGTAAAAACGCCTTCTGTCAATTCCTCAAAACCGGGCATACTAAGCAGCGGTGGCTTTTTTGAAAAGGCGACCTGGATAGTTTCATCGGCGCCGGTAGTAGGCGGCCCGTCAAAATAAATACTTTCGTAAACCAGCTGTGTGCCCTGCTGCCCGAGCGGACTAGTAACGCCTATCCTGAACTTCCGGGCCTCGGTTGGGGTAACCGGAAAAACCCGTACGCTCACGGTATTACCCTCCTGCCAATGAATTACCGATGGATCGTGCCGCTCTACCCCAACAACAGTTTTATAAGCCGAATCGGCTTTAGCCTTAGTAGTTAACCTCGATTTTGCCTCCTTGCCATCTATCCATAATGATAACGAACTCACAACCGAGCCTTCGGGCAGGTGAAAGGTATAAATGGCCTCTTTGCTGGGCCACCAGGCGTGGGCTTCACTGCTTTTTATAAACAAGGTTTTTTCGGTATATGCCAGCCGGTATTCGGGGGATATTTTAACGTTTGTTACTACCGATGTGGTTTTCAATTTATCGCCGCTCCATAACCTGTCCTGCGCCTTGTGCCGGGAATCGTACATGGCCTCCAGTATTTTAATGCGCTCGTGCTCCTCTAAATTGGTCTGGCCGCAAAATAGGCTGGCCAATACCACAAGTGGATCGTGCTTTAAAGGCTCATCGAAAGATGCTTTATGAAAATCAGTGTTCCATAACCAGTTTTCCTGCAGGTTTACGGTTTTGTAAACCAGGTTGGCTTTAATAATGCGCTCGGCTATGCTGTTTTTAGGAATATTTTGACTGATAACCACCCACGACGGCAATTTACCTTCGGCCAAAGTATTGTGGTTAACGGCCAGGTTAACCTGTTTGTTGATGCTGTGCCATTGCCATATAAACAGGGCACAAACTAAAACCGAAACAAATACACCCGCGGCAAGCGCCATTTTTAACGACCGGCTGCCCGCTACATTCCGTTTAATGACGATAAAAGTAACCACAGCCAATGCAACAGGGGCAAAAACATGCAGCGAGATGCCGATGGCTATGGCGGCTATAAGGCCAATAATATACATGGAGGTAAGGTAAAGGCTGTAATAAACAAACAGCAAAAAAGCCGCCCCCAACAAAAACATTACCACGTGTTTACCCGCGTTAGTCAATTGGTCCATAAACAAGGAGAGCATTAACGCTATGCACGATAGGCAAATAACCACACAAAGCCAGGGCACCGAAATATCAAACACATTAAGGCTGCGGTTTAAAGCAAACGCGCTGATAAACCAAAGCATAAAAAGCAGTACCCAGTAAGCCAGCCGCTTTGGCCGTTCAAATACTACAACAAAAAAATAGGTTACAGAAAATAAATAGTTGATAAAAAACACGCCAAAAGCGCCTCCATCATTCAGTTCAAACAAGCTGGTTTCGGTAATACCAAACAAGGCAGCCGAGGCCAGTATCAGCACCAGCCCGATTTTAATCACCCTATCTTCGGATAAAATTGCTTTAAGAATTTTCATTTTTTGTTAATTTAAAAGAACTTTGAAATGCAAAGTATATAGATAAAAAAATTACAGCTTTTGCTGTTTTATTAAATTTTCGAGGGCAAGCAGGTGCAGCCTGAATGCTGCGCGGCCTTTCTCGGATGCAAGGTATTTGGTATTGGGCTTGCGGCCAATAAAACTTTTTTGCACCTGGATGTACTCTTCCTTTTCCAGCGCTTTCAGGTGCGATGCCAGGTTGCCATCCGTAAGGTTAAGCAACTCCTTAAGTGCATTAAAATCATAACTTTCATTGGCAACCAGTACGCTCATAATTTGCAGGCGTATCCGGTTTTCAAAAGCTTTATCAAATTGTTCTAACGAGATCTTCACTTATCGTATTTAAAATGCATTACCGTACCGTAAATAATGTGGAGCAAACCAAAACCTATTGCCCAGCATCGCAAGCCATAGCCAGGCATCAATGCGCACAGCAAACCTAATAAAATCTCAATTATTCCAAGGCTTTTTACGCCCGAATAGGTGTAATGACTTCCTGCAACCAGCGCCAGGCCGTAAAATATCAGGGTAGCCGGGGCAACAACACCGTAATAACCGCGATATATGAGTATAAATGTAAATAAACCACCCGCAACCAGCGGTATGGCCATATTGATAAGCAAGCGCTTGCTACCTGTATTCCAAAAGGGTTGTCCGTTCTTTTTAGCTTTGCGAATGGAGAGCCAGATGCCTGTTCCAATTGACAGCACCAATACCGCGAAAGCCACCACAATCAACTGAATGATTACTTCTGTATCATTGCGTAAAAGCCCCTGGCTTTCATGCGTTAATATTTCCCAACCTAAAAATGCGCCGATGAGCGCATAAATACCAGCCATTACGCCCGACAGGCCGCTCAGCGAAATAAATTTGGCCGACCGCTCCATCAGGTCCCGGATAGAGCTTAATTCTGCATGAATGTCTTGATCTTTCATTAAAAGCACTTTGTTTTTCAAAGCTACATATTAAAATCAAAAATGCAAGTGGTGGGGAATGTTTTTTTGAAGAAAAAGGAAGATTTTTTTTTAAACTTATGCGGATGCTTTTTCTGAGCCAGTCATTGACAACAGCTCTAAAAAAAATGGTTACCTAGGTTTTGCGTCCAACACCATCTCAATATGCTCAATGCCATCTTCGTCATACACCTCGCCTTCCGAAACAAAACCGAGCGACTGGTAAAACGAGAGCGCATAAGTTTGCGCCCCAATGCGGATGGGCACCGGGCCAAACAGCTCATGGCAGCTTTGAATGGCAAGTTCCATAATCTTGCGCCCAAGGCCGGTGCCCCGGGAACCAGGCGATGTAACTACCCGCCCTATCGAAATTTCGGGGTATGATATGCCTGCAGGTACCAGCCGGCTATAAGCCGCAAGTTTGTCATCGGCGTACAACAAAAGATGGTAGCATTGCTGGTCTTTATTGTCCTGATCCAAAAACACGCAGTTTTGTTCTACAACAAATACTTCGCTGCGCATGCGGAGCAAATCGTATAATTCATTAACGCTGAGTTGACCGAAAAGCTTTATTTGATGAGTTAAGTTCATGGGGAATATGGATAGCACAAAGTTAATTGTTTGGCTGACTTTGAGGCAGCGCTCAGGGTGTTTTCGATAAAATAAAACAGGCCGTACAAACCCTCGCGATCTGTACGGCCTAACCTAAACTTTATAAAAAAATTCTTCAACTATGAAAGAACATTAATAACAATTCATTTGCTGTGCCAATAGGTAAAGGCCTCCTAAAACAGCGGGAAAAGAGGTTTTTAACACGGTCTTTTTCCGCTTTTTGGAAAAAAAAGCATTTTTGGGAAGATATTCTCTGTCAGTTTTATTGCTCTTTAACTTGTAGGCAGGGCTATTCAACTTTAAGCGGAGGGCCTACCAGCTGCATTTCATGATCGGCGAAAATTTTGGCAAGTTCAGTAGTCGATGGTTCGTGATCAAGCGATTGCATAGCTACAAAAAACTCTTCGAGTTTACCGGCAGGCTGAAAAGTTACGGTCATTCGTCCCTTGTCGCTTACCTGGGTCCAGGCATGCGGCACATTCCTGGGTAAAAAGATGCTTTCGCCGGTAGTTAAATGAAATTTATCCTCGCCAACTTTAAAAAAATACGATCCTTCCAATACATAAAATATTTCATCCTGTGTAGGGTGGATATGCAATGGCGTTCCCCTACCCGGCGACAGGCTGGTTTGCTCAAAAATAGCCAGGTCGCCGTCGGTATCTTTCCCGGATATTTTCACGTCTAAAATATTGGCGTTTACGCCTTTCAACTTAATATGTCCATGTATGCGGCCTTCACCGGCCTGTATTTTAAAACCCTTGCTTGCGCGGGTTATACTTTTCTTTTGGGCTATGGCCGCAAACGGTGCAAACGGAACGGCGGCAAATGTTAATACTGCCGCAATGAATTTATTCCTTTTCATAAGTAGGTTTTTAATTTATAGGCTGATATAAAGTTAGTTATAAAAACAAACCGATCCATCATCAACCTAACTAATTAAAACTACAAAAGCACTTCGTTAAATTAAGCCAGGTGCATAACCGCATACAAAGCAGCTACTGAAATAATAACCCATAGGGCAACGCCCTGAAGCAGCGGCCCGTAGCCAACGGAAGCAAGCACCTTTCGGGATAACCCGGCACCGATCAGGAATAGCGTGAGTGTTAACCCGGCTTTGGCAATGATAACCATATACGGGCCAACCAGCTTTGTAGCCGGAATATAGGTATTGGCAACCATTGCCAGCACAAACAAGGCAATGAAATAAGGGATCCTGATTCTTTTCGATTGGTTTTTAAAAATAAAGGTTGATATAAAAGCTACCGGTATAATCCATAAGGCCCTTGCCAGTTTCACCGTGGTGGCCACTTCCAGCGCATGGTTGCCATATTTACCCGCAGCCCCAACCACCGAACTGGTGTCATGTATCGCAATAGCGCACCATAAGCCGAACTGCGTTTGGGTAAGGTTAAAATGATGCCCTATTAACGGGAACACAAACAGGGCTACCGAATTGAGGATGAATACGCAGCCTAATGCAACGGATATTTCCTTCTCCCCTGCCTTAATCACCGGCGATATAGCCGCAATAGCGCTTCCGCCGCATATGGCGGTGCCCGAGGATATCAGGTAGGATGTTTTCTTTTCAATGTTTAACCATTTCCCTATAAAATGCCCGAATATAAATGTGCAGGTGATAGATGCTATGGTGAATAATACACCCTCCCTTCCGGCCTGTAAGGCACTATGCACATTCATGCCAAAGCCTAAACCTACTACAGAAATTTGCAGGAGCAGGTGCGTGGCTTTGTGATTGAGGTGCAAATAAGGATGCCCGGTAAATTGGGCGACAGCCAGGCCCATTACCAAAGCCACGGCAGGGCTTATATAGGGTGTAATACAAAGGAGAATACAGGTTATAAAAATGGCTTTACGGATATTTTCATCGGTGTTTAATATTAGTCCGGCAGGCGCAATTGATGGTGAAGTTGTATTCATTATTCGTTTTTTGACAGCGCAAAACTCCATAATCAAATACCCGGTTTTTCATCACATTATGCAATGTTCGATAACTAAAAGTTATCGAAGGCAGAGGATACCTATGCCAAATTCAGTAGCGTGCAAACACGGAAGCAGGAAAATCTGCGAATTGGATTCAATAACAATAAGGAATAAACTGCTGTTGGGGACAATCTTAGCGCTATTTGGCGCTCTTAATCAAGGAGGAATGGAGTCAGCCTTACAAAAATTCCTCTTGTCTAAAAATAAGCATCAGCTCCAGTTCTTCATTCCAAAAACCCCTTTCTGTTACTGCCCCGCTATCTGCCGAATACATTTTACTTTTAAGCCGTTCAAATTGTTCGTTTGTGAAATTATAACACTGAAAATTGTCGTTGGGGTCTTTCCCTTGTAATACCTCTGTTTCAAAGTCCCGGTAAAGAATTAAAAAGTCGGCCAACGTTTCTACCGAACTATTAAAATACATTGACGCGAATGAATCCTCGTGGTCAAGCTGAACAATTTTGTCATTATCATCTGTATCAATAGCAATAACATCTCCATCTCGGCACGAGCCAATTACAATGTATTTAGCAAACTGCGGTTCTTCTTCCTCAAAATCATATTGTTCGGTCAGTTTACTTATGCCATAGTAAATATCGTCGGTATCGTTGGCAAAAGACAAGTGTGGTTCGCAATAACCTGGCAGGCCCGCTACGCGAAAAAAATCAGAAGTCGGCTTCTGTAAATTAAACCTGTCAAGCCTTGATTTGCTCAAAGGCGAAAGCGGTTCGTCTGTATTTGTCCAGCTATTTTTAAATGCCTGAGGGGTCATGTTGTTATTACAAGTAGTTTGTAATTATATAAATAGAAGATAGTATATCTATCCGATTCCCGGTAAATGTTTGTTTTTAACGTGTTGCTACGATAATTCTGAATTCTGTAAAGAATTTTCAATTAGGCTAATTACTCGTTTTTCCTGCGCCGAATCTTTTTCCTCCGATAAAACAGTATAAGTTACAACTGCCATTAAGTTTTCGCCGCGGGTGAAATTTATTAATTTCCATGTTATAAGGGTAATACGCTTACTCCCTTCGATAGATTCCCCATATGTTGGATCGGTTAAAAGAAATCCTTTTGAAGTAGTTACATATGGTAAATCAGCCGTCAGCGATTTTATGTCTTTTTCAACAGTTGTTCCTTCGGGAGGTAGTGCCTTAATAATATGTAAACGCAACGTACTTTGAGATTTTGGATCAAAACAAGCTTCCTGATCTCCTTCCTCAAGTTCATATTCCCAATTCGAAGGAAGAGAAATGAGCAAATTTTTGAATCGATGATTAATAAAAGTTATTTGTTTTTTTTTGAATAAATTGAACATAATTAAATTCTAAACTAAGAAATCTCCTGTTATAAGGGTTGCCGCAATGATTTGTTCAAGTTTAATTAATTTTTTAAGATTGATAAAGCAGTTTCGCCGAATTTGAGGAATTATGTACATCCCGATGCTTGCTTCCTATGACATATTTACTAAAGCATACACCTAAATACAAATTCATTTTCGACCGCAATTTGCCTGTTGTAACAATACCAACAGGGGTTGGGCGGCAACACCAACAAGGGTGGATATATTCTTAAAACTCAATGATCCTCATCAAGATTAAGATGAGCGACTACAACGACCAAAGCATTCTGAAGTTCAGGTCCGTCAACATTTAAATTAATTACATTTGAAAGTCCTACCTCACGTAATAACATACGATTTAATATTGAAAGGTCATTGTCAGCAATATGGCCATATACGCTAACTAATTCTCCGATGTTGAATAATGTCCAATTTCTAATAAACTCTATAATGTTCAGAGAAACGCTGTTATTGTTCAGGAATGGAAAATCCATTAGTGGAAAGCCATATTTTGGAAAATGTTTTAAATACCTATAAAACATCTCATCAAAATACTGATAATCAACAAATGGAAACGAACTATTATTGTTTGCTGAATAATTTGGAAATTTTCTGATATCCGCAAGTGAAATTTTTTTGTCCAATTGAAGTTTATAAACGGTTAAAGCCGTTAGTAAAATCATTTCTCCCGGGCTTTGGAAAAGGCCATAGTTTCCGAGTGAGTTTGAATGATTCAGAAATGCGACTTCATCAGAAAAGTTATGTTTAAAAATTCCTTTCTTCCCTTTAAAAGTAGGGAAATTATGCAGAAGATGAAGTTGGTCTTGGTCAATTTTCCAATTTGCTATTGTGTCTTCTTTTTTATTTTGAACAAAAGCGGTTTTCTCGTAAATGATTTCCCTGTTCTTAGTAGCAACCGAAATGATTACCATATCCGCCAGCTCTGTAGTAACAGGTTTATCTTGGTTATAAAACTCAACAAATGAACGTGTTCCATGAATTTTCTTGGTGTAAAATTTCAATCCATCAAAGGTTTTACCATTTATGGTTTCACACATCTCAGTCACCGTCTTTACTTCATTGTATGAGTTTGAATATGAAGTTGCAAGCGAGTCATAGATCTCTTTCGCAAAGTTATTCTGAAATTTTCTGAAGTCTGTCCTGTTATAATAGTTCGAAATTGTTCTTATCAGATTTTCCATTGGTAGCCATTTATTATTTCCTGTTTTAAGGGGTACTTGTTAACGATTGATCCTTTCTTCATTTCTATTTACGCTCCCCTTCTATAAGGTCATTCGATATTTATTTAGATGTGTTTGTCGTTATTGAATAGGTTTAGATATATAGTGTATGCTGAGTTCAAAAAGAAAGTTAAATATATCCAAATCAATTTATATAAACAGTATAATTTATTTCTGTGTATAGCAATCATACACAGCCGGGTTATCTCATTATATCCATAGCTTTTTGCTACCCCGGTTTCGCGTTAGTGATTGTACCGGATACCGACCAATGAGCGTAATGCCTGCAGGCGTATGAGGGGAAAGCACGACCCCGCTTCTACCTGCGGGGAAACGCCCTACTTAGATATGAGATGTTAGATAGGATATTTGAGATTGTTGGAACAAGGATTTATTTTATTACCATCACTTCCTGTAAACAACAAACGGCAACGGCTGGCTGCTTTTGTTTTTTGTCCATTTGGCAATTATCGAATCAGCGGTTACCCTGCCTGTAATGCGCGGCTTGGTTTTAAGGCCGCTGTTTTCTTGCTCTACATCTATTTGCCCGTTTACAAAATCGCCCCGCACAGTAATTCCCCTGCCATATTTTTGGTAGCAATAAATGCCTTCGCATGTCTTTCCCTCGGGCCACAGCACAAATAATATGGCGGATTTGTCAATTTTACCTGTAAAAAGCTGGTGCAGCGATTTTGATTTGTATTGGGCTACCGGGCCGCTTTTTAGCCCGAACACGCATTTCCCATAATCACTCAGGTACTTGCTGAATGAGGGCAAACTAAACTGAATCACCATATCCCAGCCTTTTTGATTTTTCGACAGGCGGTTTTCGCCATCTAAAATGATGGAGTGGCCTTTGATATAAAAATCGTCGGTAATATCGTTGTTCAAATCGTCGATGACTTCTTGCCATACGCTGTCCTGCACGCCGGCGTCATGAATTTGTTTTTTAAACGCGCTTACACTTTTCTTAATAGCCTGGCTTTTAAAATGTTTAAATCCGGCTGGGGTAAACAGGTCTGGCAGTTGCACCAGGTCGCCATTGCCGGAATTAAAGTTATAATAACGTACCCAATAGGCAGTAGTCATTCCGCTGCTTGCTTCATCAAAACCAAAGCTCAGTACCTTGCTGTTATTGGTATACACGGTATAGGCCATGTCCGTTTTGCCGCCGTAGATTGTACCGTTGTCATAGTTAACGCGCTCGAATATGGTTTTGGTTTGATACCCTTTCAGCATTTCCAGTTCGGATAGCTGGAGTAGCTGGTTTATTTTTGCAGTAGGTAACGCGTGTGCCGAATCGCTGTAAAACACCGGCAAATGAAGTTCGCGCGCAAACCCTTCATATTTAACAGGTTTAACAGTAAAATAATGATTTTGAGCGATGGCGCTTTTAGGCGCAATTGTGCAAAGCAACGGGGTGATGAGCAAAAGCCCGGATAAAGGTTTCATGTTTACTATTCCCGGTAAAAGGCCGTGAAATATGATTTAAATATAATGAAATTTACACGGCGAAAATCGAGGCCGAATAAAAACTTTCACCTGATAATATTCTACAATTTGGGCGGATACCATATAACAGATTGCCATATATTTGCGGGCTACCGGTTAAGTCATGAGTACTAAGTGATGAGTTAAAAGTTAAATTTTTTCATTTTTAACTTAGAACTTGAGACCTCCGGCTAAAGACTAAACGATTAACATAACACTACCATGGAATACTCAAAAACTTACGTTGCCAAAGACGAGCACATAGATGTGCAGCAAATTATGGATGGCCTATACTACCCGTTTTATATGGAATACTGCCGCCATGATTATATCAGGGAAGTGCTGGGTTTTGATTTTGAAACCGAGGCCAACAATGGCGTTTATATGGTGTTATCTAACTATAGCATCAGTTTTTTACGGTCGTTAAAAAAGGGCGATGAATTTACCGTTACCTGCACTTTATATACCGATAAGGCTGGCCTGCCCAAACTGCACTTTAAACAATCCATCATTTTTAATAATAAGGTAATGACCAAAGCCGTATTCACCGGCACCTGCGTACCCGCAACCGGCGGCCGCCCCTACCTGCCCGCATCGGTATTGGAAAAAATTAAAGATGCGCCGGTATTGGAAGATTAGGCAGATTGGGAATTAGTTAAGGGTTAAGACCGGTTGAATATCGAAAATCGAATAATGAATGAAAAACTTCGGTGTTGGACATTCAGCGTTCGATATTATTTCGCCCTTCTGTTTTTCTTAACTTAACATGAGTTCAGGACAACTTTATTCGCCCTTTTTATTAAGCGCTTCCTGCCGGGCTACCGCGCGTACATTTTCTTTTTTTTTAAAGATGAGTATAACACACGGTAGCTTTTTAGCTGCGGATAGGACGATGCTCCACCATTTAAAAATTTCATTCCACAACATATTCCTAAATTATTACCTTTAAACAAATTGACTGTTTATGAATAAAGTATTTTACCTGTGTGTAGCGTTAGTGGTTTTGGGTGCCTGGAAATACCAGGACGATCATAAAAAAGGTTTTGTTGATGTTGCCGGGATCGACTCCCTGACAAAACCCGGCGATAATTTTTTTCGCTTTGTTAACGGGCGCTGGTACGATACCGCCAAAATTGCTGCCGATCAATCGGGCGTGGGTTCTTATAGTTTCATGAACATTCCGCAAAAGCTACTGCTGCAAAGCATCCTGGATAGTGTTTCAAAAGCCAGGAACCCAATGGGCAGCATCGACCAAAAGGTAGGCGATTTCTACGCCTCGGGCATGGATACCGTTACCATTAACCAACGCGGATACCAGCCCATTAAACCGGTACTGGCACAAATTGATGCCATTGCCAACGTGCCCTCACTCATCAAATTTGTAGCCGCGCAGCTAAAATCCGGTAACGACCTGATTATTGGCTTTGGTATTTATCCCGACAATACAAACAGCAGCATCAATATTGCCCATGCATCGCAAACCGGCATTGGTTTGCCAGAAAGGGACTATTATTTTAAAACAGATTCATCTACGCTTGGCATTCAGCAGGCCTACAAAAAATATATAAGCACCCTGTTCCGGTTAACCGGGAGCAGCCCTGCCGCCGCCACAAAAAACGCGGCTATCGCTTACGGCATCGAGCAGCAAAACGCGGCATCGCATAAAACCAATATCCAATTAAGGGATGTTAACGCCAATTACCATAAGGTAGCGGTTTCATCCATCAGCAAAACACAGGCTAACATAGGCTGGCCACAATTCCTTGCCGAACTGGGCGCCACAACCGACTCGGTTGATATGGGCCAGCCCGCTTATTACGATAAGTTGAACGGACTGTTGAAATCGGTATCTATAACCGACTGGAAAATTTATTTAAAAGCCGCCACCCTCCAAAACTACGCCGAAATACTAAGCAAGCCATTTGTAGATGCCTCGTTTGAGTTTAATAAAGTATTAAACGGGCAGGCCGTACAAAAAACCCGCAGGCAAATCATGACGCAAAACGTCGACAGTTATCTGGGGCAGGCTTTGGGGCAATTGTATGTGAAACGGTATTTTAACGAGGACGCCAAAAAACGGGTGCTGGTATTGGTAAACAACCTGCAAAAATCGTTCGAGAACAGGATCAACCACCTGGACTGGATGAGCGACAGCACCAAACAAAAAGCCAAAGAAAAACTATACGCCATCACCAAAAAATTGGGCTACCCCGATAAATGGCGCAATTACGATAAGGTGCAGATTAACCGTACCAAATACTTTGAAAACATCCTGTGGTTGAAACAAAACGACTATCAAACTCAGTTAGCCAAGCTGAACAAGCCGGTTGATAAAACAGAATGGGGCACAACGCCATCTACGGTTACCGCCTATTACAACCCATCGTTTAACGAGGTTGTTTTCCCGGCGGGCATCCTGCAATTTCCCTATTTTGATTTTGCGGCAGATGATGCTATCAATTATGGCGGCATAGGCATGGTAATTGGCCACGAAATGACCCACGCTTTTGACGACCAGGGCGCGCAGTTTGACAAGGACGGCAACGTAAAAAACTGGTGGACAAAAGAAGATTACGAAAAGTTTAGGGCCAAAACAAAACAGCTGGCCAATTTATATGGCTCCTTTACCGTTTTAGACACCGTACACATAAAAGGCGCGCTCACCCTGGGCGAAAACACCGCCGATAATGGCGGTATTGCCATTGCTTACGACGCCTTTAAAATGACCGAACAGGGAAAAGGCAACGTTAAAATTGACGGCTTTACACCCGACCAGCGCTTCTTCCTGTCCATAGCCCGCATCTGGCGTGTAAAAACCCGCGACGAGTTCCTGCGCACCTACGTAAACACCAACCCCCACTCGCCCGCCATGTGGCGGGTAAATGGCCCATTAATGAATTTCGCCCCGTTTTACAAAGCATTCAACGTGCAGCCGGGCGATAAAAATTACAAGCCGGAAGAGCAGCGGGTTAAGATTTGGTAGGGAGGTAAGCTGGCGAAACCCCTTTTGTCATTTCGAACGAGGAACGAGGAGAAACTATCTCTTGAGCGTAGCGAAAAATCTTTTACGCCCTGCATTTCGAAAAGCCCTTTGGGATGCAAGGCGTCTAAGATTTCTCCTCGCCCCCCTGCTTTTTCCCTGCGCCTGCTCATTCGAAATGACATTTTTCTTTAACCAAAAAGATGTGGTTACGCGGTAAGCCATTCATTGGGGCGGTAACCAATAAACCAATAAAAGTTATCCCGGTTCTAAGCCCTCAACCAAACTAATTTCATGGGCGTTCCCGTTGGTAGAAACGGGCCGTGCTTTCCACCTCATACGCGCACAAGGCCTTAGGCGCGGGGTCCCGATAAAATCGGGATACAATCACTAACGCGAAAACCGTTAAACAAGAAATCCCCGATGTTATCATACATCCGGGATTTTTTAGCTTCTGGCCGGTGTTTCCACTGTACCAGCCAGGATTTGCGTTTTAAAATAGCCTTAGTTGGGAACTATTTGGTGATTGCCTTTGGCCTTCCGTGAGGCTAAATGAACGGGGCATGACACCGACCACAGGCTGAAACATGGTTAACATAACTTAACACATTTTATGTAAATTAATTATAAATATTTGATAATCAGATATTTGCAATTTATCATGGTTAACATTGAATTGATGGTTTCCGCAGTTTGGGCGCTTGTAAAATGTTTGTGTTTGTTGGTGCTAAGAGGCGCCGAAGGGCATGGGTCGCCACAATTAATACCCTGCACTTTATGTAGTTCAAACATCTTCTAAATAATATTTCATATCATCATATATTGTCCGCGCAGTATCTCTAATTTCTTCGGCAATGTTATTAAGATATTCAACACTATCTATCGTCAAGCTTTTCGTCGCTTCGTATAATGGCCGCAATTGTTGCTTAGCATTTGAGCTCTCAAAAACACGAAGTAACCCGGATCCAAAGCCATATCTCACGCTTATGGCACATGCATATTTTAAGACCTGCAAGGTATCATCAGAGACTTCAGTATTTATTAAAGCTGTCTTCCATGCTTCAGCTGCGTTACCAAAATTATTTTTAGCTACGGCGATAACTGCTTCTGTCAGCGATATGGATAAAGCATCGCCATCTAAAGTATTTCTAAATTCATCACCTATTTCTACAGCCCCCGATACATTTTGCATCAACAACCTTAATATAATGTATTTTAAGGTGTAATGCGCGTAGAAGGGACCCTCCAACAATCCCATTCGATAATATTTGTCGGCGTCTTCGTACTTGTTCAGATCAAAATGGCATAAATCTGCTAAAGGAAGTGCCGCTGGATTTTTGTGTGGCTGTAACTCAAGACTCTTAACGTAATGGATGTATGCCTTTTCAGGTTCATCGTTCATATAATGTTGGAATAGGGCTAAAAATGCCCAAGCCTTTGCATAATCGGGCGCGATCTCTGTGGCTTTAGTAAACGCATTTAAGGCTTTTTTGAACTTATGAGTTGCAGTGTAAAGATCACCAAGTTCCATCCAGACATCAGGGTTTTGATCATTTATCGTCATTAATTTTTTGTACGCTTTTTCTGCTGCTTTGTACTCATTTAAAGAATCTTTTAATAATCTTGCGAGTTGAAAAAGCGTTTTTTCATCTTTAGGAGTGATTTTTAAAGCTTTACTGTAACGTTTATACGCTAAGTCAAATTCACCGATCTCCTCCAAGGATTGTGCGAAAGCAAGCTGAAAGGCTGCATTGTCATCAAAAATGCTGGAAGTGATATTTTTGAATTTGTCAACGGCATGCTCATGTTTACCTGCTTCTGCAAGCGCGACAGCCAATAAATATTGAACATAGTCATAATCGTCTTTAAACTCTAAAAGGTGCAAAGCAGCTACACTTTGCAACTCATCTAATTTTAATTGCTCAGCAAGTATCACCAGTAATAAAAATGCAAACTGTTTTGAGTCCGGTTTCTCATTTTTTCTTATACGTAAAAAATCTTCCGCATCGTTATAGCGTTCTGCTTTTCTCAAAAAATTGATGTATGATACAGAAACATAAGAGACAGTGTTAGGATTTACCAACGCTATTTGATATGCTTCTTCGGCGGCAGCGAAATCATTGCGCTTTTCTTGGATCAAAGCTATCCCCAGCCAACTAAGAGAGTCGTCCTCTCTAATCGCGATTGTTTTTTGATAATATGTTTCGGCTTCATCGTATTTTTCTTCTTGATAGAATGCTTCCGCCATCATTCTATGTGCATAGCGATTCTTTGGATGTCGCTTTAATACGGAGGTAATAAATTGTCGTGCTTTTTCGTACTCCTTATTTTCAAAAAGGGTATTGATACGGGAGGTCCATCTTTTAGCTTCCGCCACTAAAAAGTCATCATACAATCCTTCAGGGATACGATCTGGATTCAAATATTTTGAGATCTCGGCATGATTACCATCTGTTTGTTCAAGTATTGCCCGATAGATACTTTCTTCCATCTCGCTGCCATCTCCTCGATTATGTGCACGGGAAAGAGCCAATCCATAATTAATACGGTCTGTGTCAATATTTTCTTTCAGCAAGTTGATTATCCTAACTTTCTCAGCGGCGAGATGTTGCGGTGTATAAAAAGTTTCCAAAAAGAAAGTTAAACTCCTTAGGTCTCCTCTTTGTCGTCTACTGGCCCGACGCATGATGTACCAGATATTAAAAAAACGTTCCCGGAGGCTGTAATTTTTGATCCTTACGACCACGCGGTTCTTTTCTTCAGAAAAACGGCCAGTCCTTTCTACCCAACCATTCTTGACCAGTCTGTCAAGCTGAGAAGCTAATGTATTGTTATCCAATTTAGTAATATGAGATAACAGATCCAGATCGCATGGATCCCAATTCAGCGCCAATGCATCCACAATGATCTGAGATTGTTTTGATAGCTGTTCGAAATTACTTTTATAAAGCGGTGTAATTATATCTAATAACGCGTTTAGATTTTCAAATATTTTACTTGATAAACCATTAGCCAAAAGATGAAACATAAAGATAGCTATCCTTGGGTTGCCGCCCGTCAAACTATGTAAAGCATCTAATTGCGCGGTCTTGCGATAGATATCATCAAATATCTCGCTTTTTCCAGTTTTTTCTGCTAAAACCAATAATAGTTCCCGCATCTCGCTTTGAGATAAGCGATCTAATTGGATCTTTTCAAAATCCTTAAAAAAAAGCTGTTCTTCTTCTGTCGCTGTATCAATCTCATGGCTACTTGCGGCGATAAAAAATGGCGATCCTTTAGTCTCTATCTGCTTGGCTAAATTCTCTCTTTGCTCCTTAGATATTCCATCGAATAGAATATCAAAATTATCTATTAAAAAAACGGGCTGACGTCTATATTTCCTACAAACTTCCTGTAAGTAGTCGCAGGCACGTTGTGAAACCTTTGTCTCGTCCTTCAGGTCGGTAAGTTCCTCAATTAATTTATCGAGAAGATTCGTTTCTTCAAAATTGTTTTCCTCCTCAAAATTATCCGCTAAGGCATCTAAACTATTAAGCCAGAATTTAGATAGTCGATCAATGTTGTATTGCTCCTCCGGAAAAAGGATAGGTAATAGATGACAGCTTTCACTTTCATTTTGCATCGCGATTTCTAATCGTCGCAACAGAGTGCTTTTACCCATCCCACGGCTGCCTGAGATTAAAAAATGCTTTTGCAATTTACCCTTGACGCCAATTTCTACCTGTTGTAAAATGCGACTTAAAATGTTTTTACGAACGATAAATGTTTCCACGACATCATCATCTGTTTTTGTATGCGCATTAAAGTAATAAAGGTTGTTAACCGAAATGGGTTGTTCACGATCCATGTACAATATTAAAGAATTTCAACAAACAAAACAAATTGCAAACAAAAAATTTGACAAACAATTTTGTTTGTAAAAATAAAATTATAAATTTGCACTACAGGTAATTAATAATTTTTTAATAAGGATCAATTACATTTTTTAAAATCAAAAAAGGAGGATTTATGACGTAAAAGATACATCACTAAAGATCTGTCAAAATAAAAAGCCCGGGAGTGTGATGACCCCAGGCCTACTTTGATAGTTCATCCGCACCGGTAAGAAGGGACGAATAACGAGGTTACGAGGCCTCACTAAAATTTGTACGGTCAAATGTAATAAAAGTTACATTTCGTGCAAGTAATATTCCTGTCGTTTTCGAGACTGGTGCCTACCTCGTCCAGTAGCTGGCGGGGCTATTCAACAAATTTTTCATAAAAATTGAATTAAACCATGGCATTAAATCAAGATCAATTAAAATTTACTATCCAGCGCTATGATAATTATATCAATGGTGCCAACACAAAGGGGGCATTCCTACTCGCCTTCAACACTTTTTTATGTGGCGGTCTGCTGACCAACTACAAAACGCTCACCGAACTTGTCGGCGAACCGCATGTTTGTTATCTTAAATTCGGTATCCTGCTGCTAGTATTAGCGGGGATCAGTAGCCTGATCATTGTATTGTTGGCTGTCTACCCCTTCCTAAGCTCCGGCAACTCAACGCAGGATAAGTATCATTCGCTGATCTATTTTGGTTCTGTTTCACAATTTGCTGATGCCAAAGCCTACCATCAGGCAGTTAGCACACAGGATGAAGCAGCAGCTAATGAAGACCTGGCGCGTCAAACCTATCTGCTTTCCGAAGCGCTGCTGAAGAAATTCAAGCACTTGGAATGGGCTACTAAAATTATTTTCTTTCAACTGGCAATCGTGCTTGGCTGCGTTGCGCTAATCATTTTTAGGGGCGTATGAGGTTGTTTGAAAATTACGCCAGCGGGATCGAGGATATCCTGAAAGGCAACCAGATCAGTAATTTCAGCGGGGTAACCAACAAGCGGTCCATGTCGACCGATATTTTGAAAGGGGTACCTTCCGTTCGAATGTTCTCACAATTGAATGAGAACCAGCAGTTGACCGGTGACAAAGCTTTACTGGAATTTGACAAGAATGGCCTGCAAGAACTGTTTGGCCCAAACCGTTCGTCATTTTCAAACATCGTTATCGGATCGCATCCGGATTTCAGCGACCTGTCGCATGATAGCTGTTGTTATCACCATTGTGTCTCCATGTTTGTGGATATCAAAGGTTCAACCCGGCTGGGGCTTAAACATTCTTTAGAAAAAGTCAGGCTGATCAAAGATTCGATGCTTACCTTATGCATTCATGTGGCCAATTTTTTTGGCGGCCATATTCATCGTTTACAAGGAGACGCGGTTTTTGTCCAGTTCGTCCGCAAAGGCCATTACAAGAACGATGCAGTCATAAATGCAATTAATGCGGCCTCGGTGTTGTGCCAGTTTGTGGAAAAAGACCTGTCGGATGTTTTTAGCCGCAACGGGCTTGATCCGATCAAGATTCGTATCGGTATTGATTACGGGAACGACAAACAGGTGCTTTGGTCCCATTATGGTGTTCCCGGCTGCGCAGAACTGACCACAACCAGTTTGCATACTGACCTCGCAGCAAAACTGCAGGGTAAGGCTGGCTCCAACGGAATCGTGGTGGGCGCTAATGTCATCAACGAAATCGACCTCCCAGAGGATTACTATGGTTTTGTGTACCAGACCGGTACCAGTGGTGTTTCGGTAGAGGATCGTTATATTGTTAATGCGACCGATTTCCGGTACCGCCAGCAGGAATTCTTGTGGCGCAAGTACCTACTTTCCTATGATTTTATTAAAAAGGACGGTACTGGTAGGGGGCTAGAGATTGCCGATCGGGATTTTCGGATCAAATGTGTGATCTCCAACCCTGACGGGAGCCAAGCCGAAGAGTATCATCAGAACTCCCGGTCAATTGATAAGCGAAAAAAGATCACTTTTGTAATCATGTACCGGGGGGCACCTTATCATAAGCAAGCTTTTGAACATATCGTTTGGGAGGCAGTCAACCGGGGTACACAGGCGAAAGATGCCGGTCAGTTAGCACACAGTTTCGGTGAACTATATAAAGACTCCACGACTTGTGAAACGGAAGCCGCCTATTTGGGTCATCATTATGTGAGCTGCAAGATGGCGAGGGGGCATTTGGGCAATGTTAACCTGACCTTCCCCATCTTTGTACGTTAGAGAAAGCTTATTGCGCTTTTTAGCAGGCATCGGGAAGTCCGATGCTTGCTTTGCTTAGTTCCCTCGCTCCCGCAAGAACTTTTTTGCGCTGCTCCAGGCTTGTGTGCCCGCTGACAGGTAAACGCCATGCTAAGTATACGCCACGCAAATCCCGGATGTTATAATATATATCCGGGATTTGTATTTTTAAGCGGGGCGAAAGGGTAATATTAAAAGATTGAGGTTAACAAGTTGTGTAGTTGATTGTGCTAAAGGCATGGCGTATATTGAGCATGCGGGCGCATCCCGATGGATCGGGACGGCAGCGGAGGGAAGGAGTGACGATCACCGTTATTTAAAAATACACCAGGGGCAAAGAACGATGGTGTAAAAACCTTAAATTTTAGTCGGCATAACGTTTTGTGAATAAATACATTATGTTAATATTTGTATATAAATTGAACTCCTTCAGTTAAATAAACCAATTATGAAATTAAGGCTAATTTTATCATTTCTCCTTTTAACCATTTCTTTTACTGTGTTTAGTCAGGAAAAGCAGAACGTAACTATTGTTGAAAAAGGCTTAATTAAAGTATCTGTGATGTACCCTTATGCCGAAGGTAAAACCTTTAATATGGAGTATTATGAATTGAAGCACATGCCAATGGTAGCGCGGTTTTTAGGATCAAATTTGGTTAAATACACCATCGAAAAAGGGATTGCCAGTGGTATCCCAAACCAACCGCTGCCCTTTATGGCTATTGGCACATTTTATATAAAAAGCCTAAGCGACTATCAAACTGCTATCGCGCCAAACAGAGATACCATTCGTGCCGATTTTCCAAATTATACCAATATCAGTCCTGTCATTTTGGTAAGTGAGGTGATAAAGTAAACATAGCATTTTACAAAACGGTACCAGCTTGCCCCCCTACTCCGCAATAGGGATAGAAGTGGGTACCGGCCCTGCGCGTAATGCCTGCCGGCGTATGAACGCATAGCCCGGACCGCAGGTATTGCCACTTTTAGTATCAAGTAGCAAGTATCAAGTAGTAAGATTTTTAATACGCAAATATTTTTCTTCGCACTTTTTAGTAGCAAGTAGTAAGTATCAAGTAGTAAGATTTTGAAGGGAAAACAGAAGTAAAAACAATATCGAACATAGAATATCCAAGGCCGAAATTTTTCGGTTCATTATTGGAGATTGGATATTCGGTGTTCGGTGTTCGATATTAAATTCATTTAAAAACCCCGCAGGCCTTGTTAAAACAAGGGCGCTGCGGGGTGGTAACCGCTACGTTACAGTTCTTTATCGTCTATCAGTTTGGCGTCGCGGGTGTTTTTTTGTACGGCAATGGCCGAGAACATGCTGAGGCAAAATGCCATGGCGTAGAAACCTTTCTCGCTTCGGGCCAGGTCGGTATTCCATAGGCCGATGGTTAATAAAACCATGGCCGCGATGGTGGCAAACCAGCTGAGGCCGTAGTACAGGTCGGTAACGGCCAGCCCTTCGGCCCTGTCCCTTACGCTTTTTTGTACCGAGATAACGGCGAATAAACCAAATAATAAAATGGTGAAGTAATAGCCTTTTTCGTTCAGCTGGATAGTGGCGTTCCATAAGCCAACGCAGTAACCTATTACGCCCACCAATAAGGCAAACCACGAGGCCCCTATAAAGGCGGCGGTGGGTTTTAACGGGTTTCTTTTAATCTTGTCGCCATATTTTCCGATGGCTGAATTTTGGTCTGTGTTGTTTTGTAGCGGTTCCATGTTTGTGTTGTTTTTGGTTGTTAATATGGAAGCAAATGTGCGATGTAAAACCGGCCTGCTAAAATCAAATTATGTAAATTACTGACGATATAATTTGCAATTTAACTTACCTTTACGCGCATTAATACATTGATATGGACTCACTATCGGAACTGGTTAACCTGCTCAATAATGCCGATAAAGCACTATTCAGACAGTTTTTGCAGCGAAAAAACAAAAGGGAAGATGTAAAAAACCTGGCCTTGCTTGATTTGATAGAAACTGACGATATAGATGGCATAAACAAACTATACAAGCCCGAAAAAAATAAGGATGCCTATCATGCATTACGCAAAAGGTTGCAGGATAATTTGCTGCTATTTTTATCGCAAAAAACCTTTGAGAGCAGTCATGCCGAAACTTACGACGCTTTGCGCCTGGTGGTGGTAGGGCGTTTTTTGTTGGAGAATGATGTGTATAAGGTAGCCTTCAAATGCCTGGATAAGGCCGAAAGGCTGGCCGGGCACCTGGAACAGTTTAATTTATTGAATGAACTTTTGCTGCTGAAGCTGCAATATGCCCATCTGGAGGGAGCCGAAGACCTGGATGCCCTCGCCGCGCGCTTTATGCAGAACCAGCTGCATATGCAGCGCGAGGCTAAGCTGAACATGGCCTACGCCTTTTTACGGCAGGAACTCCAGGCTATACACCTGCAAGGGAAGATTGTGAATTTGACCAGCCTGGTGATCACCACCATTAGGAAATACAAAATCTCGGCACAGGACCTGATGACCTATAAATCCATCTACCAGATCCTTTTCATCGCCAATGAATACGCGGCGATACAGCAAAATTATGGATTGATAGAGCGTTATGTTAAACGCACGGATCAGTTTATGCAGGGCCAGGAGGGTAAAAAGCAGTCGTACCTTTTTTACCATATCTCTATCCTGTATTTTTTGGCCAACTTTCACCTGCGGCAAAAGGATTTTGTAAGGAGTGCATCGTATTTAAAGGAAATGATGGATTTAATGGCGACGGATAGCCGTTACTATGCGGTGTTTTATTTACGTTACCAGTTACTACGTGGCCTTAACTTGTTTTTTACAGGTTTTGCCAACGATGCCATAATGATATTGCAGGAATCGCTTACCAAAACCAACAACAGGAGCAAACCGGAAGATATAGAAGATGTACGCATATGCCTGGCCATGTTTTTGGCCCTGTGCAACAACCAGCAAAGTTTAAAACAGCTCATGTTACTTACCCGAACCGATGCCTGGTACGAAAAAAAGATAGGCATGTTATGGACCATCCGCAAAAACCTGATGGAAATTTTGGTGCATGCGCAGTTCTCCAACATTGATGTTGCCATGTCGCGGCTAACCAGTTTTAGGCGGCGCTATAAAAAGTACCTGTTAAAAACTTCGGAAGAGCGGGTACTATTATTTCTGAAGCTGGTTGAAAAACACTTGCAAAAGCCCGATGTGGTTTTTGAACCCACGTACCGTGACCAGGTTTTAACCCTGGCCGACAAGGCAGAAAATAACGACATTTTTACCTTAAGCTTTATAGCCTGGCTGATTGCCCGCCGGGAGAAAAAAACAGCTTATGAAGTGGTGCTGGGTTTGGTACGGGAGAAGAGTCAAGAAATTAGAATCAAGAATTAAGACAGCCGTGGGGCTACTGTGTGTACACATCTTTTAACAAAAGAAAATGTCATTTCGAACGAGGTACGAGGAGAAATCTTTAACGCCTTGCATCCCCAAAAGCCTATCAAATTACAGGACGTTTAAGATTTCTCCTCTCCCCAACACTCAAAGCCCTCCCAGTTCGTTCGAAATGACATTTTTTTTATTATTGGTACGTTTCCAAAAGATGTGTACATACAGTAGCCCGTGGGGAGGGACTTAAAAAGTCTTCCGGGCCGCAGGCATTGCCCTTTTGGAGAATAAGGGCCGCGGAGATGCATGTTATTTCATAACTTTACGCCAATGCACCACATGTGCCTGCCTTAACCATGGACCTGAAAACCCTTACTAAACTTCCGTTTTATATTAAACTGGCCTGCGTATTGTTCAGCCTGTTTGCCATTGGTTACCTGGTGATCATTGGCAAAGAGATCCTCTCGCCGTTGATATTTTCGTGCCTGTTTTCGATCTTGTTGCTGCCGGTGGCGGCCTTTTTAGAGAAGTGGCTGCGTTTGCCCCGAAGTGCCGCCTCTATGATGGCCGTAATACTGCTGCTATTGCTGATAGGCTCACTCATTTATGTCATCGCCTCGCAAATTGCCGACCTGGCGAAGGATTGGCCGCGGTTCCAGGCGCAGATAAGTCAATCTATGTGGGAGTTCAGGGGCTGGGTGCAGGATACCTTCCACGTAACGCGTGGCAAGCAGCTCAGGGTGGTCAACTCGGCCGCCAGCAAGGTGATGTCGCCCGATCCTGAAGTGGTTGGCGCAACGGTGCTATCGTTATCGTCTATTCTGCTGTTTTTGGTATTTACCTTTATTTATACGTTTTTCTTTTTGCTGTACCGCCGGCTGATCATGAAATTCCTGGTATCGGTTTTTTTGCCCGAAAATAAAACCACGGTGCATGAGGTGATTGAGCAGGTGCAGCGCATTATCCGCAAGTATATTATTGGCTTGCTTATTGAAATGGGCATTATAGCAACGGGCGTAAGCGTGGCATTTAGTTTTATGGGGGTACAGTATGCCATTTTATTGGGCTTGATTACAGGGGTGTTTAATATTATCCCCTACGTGGGTATTTTCAGCGCCCTGGTGGTTAGCGCAGTGGTTACGCTGGGCACATCGCCGGATAGTACCAAAGTTATCTGGGTGATGGTTACGCTGGTTGTTACCCATTTAATTGACAGCAACGTATTACTGCCGATTGTTGTTGGCTCCAAAGTAAGGATTAACGCTTTGATTACCGTGCTTGGCGTGGTGATGGGCGAAATGATATGGGGCATACCGGGCATGTTCCTATCCATCCCCAGCATAGCTGTGCTAAAAATCATTTTCGACCGGGTAGAAAGCCTGCAACCCTGGGGCATTATCATGGGCGATGAAGAAAAAGACCAAAATCAACTGGCCAAAGGTCTCAGGCTAAAAAAGAAGAAGGTCGTTATTGAAGATGTGGAACCATCGGTGGGCCCCACCTAAATCCTCCCCGGTAGGGAGGGCTTTAAAAAAGATGGCGGATAAAATTGCAACGGCTCCCTTTTTACAGATGCCTTTCATGACCAGTTAATGAAATGGTTTTAAACTGTTGATTATCAGAGTTATTTTTTTAATGTAGAGACGTAATACTTTGCGTCTCCCCCAGGATATTCAAAATTTACAGGCTCAATTTGCATGTGTGATTTGCATGCGGGAGACGCAAAATGTTGCGTCTCTACAAAAGCCCCGTTTACAATTATGTCATTCCTTTTTTTTCAAGCATAGGCTGGTGGGCACTCGCAATGACGGTAGTTTGGAACATTCGCTTAACTATAGTCGGGAGACCCTGACGGTACAGCAGGGCTTTCGTCAATCTGAGCGGTGTCACCCTTTGATTTTAAGCACCGGCCACGGCACTGGTATAACTTGCCGGGTATACTTTCCTGAACATGATATAAGTTATGGTTACGATGCTGAAGGCAACCAGGGCATCGATAGTGGCGGATGGGCCGATGACGATAAGCTTGGAGAAGAAGGCAAAAATGATATCGAAAAATACGCCCGCAAATACCCACTCTTTTAACCGGAGCAGTTTGTTGGGGATTAACAGAACGGTAATGCCCGATAGCTTGGCTACGCCCAGTACATAAATAAAGTAGGCCGGGTACCCCAATTTGAGGGTGATATCCCATACTATTTTATTGGTGGTAAGTTCGCAAATGCCGCTGGTGCCAAACCATAATGAGGTTAATGCTGTACCGATCCAAAAAATTGTTTTTGCTGTTTTTGTTGTCATGATTTCTGTGTGTTTTTAGTTTGATTTGAGTCAAAAATGAGGCATCTGCCTTAAAACCCACAGTGGTTTTATAGCCAATTGGGCATTATTGATGATGGCGTAGGCATTTTGAGGCATGTACCGGCACGAGAGTTGGGATTATCGCGGGGCCGCGATGTGAAAGAGCGGTGTTGCACCGAGTGGTAAAACCCCGTGGATTTTGAGGAAATGATGCCATCGTGAAAAGGGCTGTCATGGTGAGCCCCGTCGAAGCATAGCGGGCAAAGGCCTCTCCGCGCGTCTTTCGACAGGCCCAGGGTGACAGGCCTACCCCATCGAAAATAGAACATGTCATGGGTAGCCCTGTCGAAGCATAGCGGGCAAAGGCCCCTCCGCGCAACCCTTCGACAGGCTCAGAATGTAAAAGCACAATACTATGTGTAACCTGGATAATTTCTACCCCTTCAACCCCTCTATCTCCTTCAAACTCTTAGGCAAGTACTTACCCAGCAAATGGCTGCCGGTATCGGTTATCAAAAAGTTATCCTCAACACGGATGCCGCCGAAATCGCGGTAGGTGTTCAGTACATCGTAGTTGATAAAGTCGGTGTATTTGTTTTCGGCCTGCCAGCGATCGATGAGTTCGGGGATGATGTAGATGCCAGGCTCGATGGTGAGTACGTAGCCGGCTTCCAGCTCGCGCCCCAGGCGCAGGGATTTGAGGCCGAAAACGGTGGTTTCCTTTTTAAGGGTATCGGTGTAGCCTACGTAGGGTTCGCCAAGGTCTTCCATATCGTGGGTATCCATGCCCAGCATGTGGCCCAGGCCGCATTGAAAAAACATGGTATGCGCGCCGGCGGCAACGGCTTCGGCTGCATCGCCTTTCATGATGCCGGCCTGGCTCAGGCCTTCTACCAGTTTCTGGCAGGCGGCCAGGTGAATGTCTTTATAACGCACGCCCGGTTTCAGCATGCTGATGGCGTGGTCCATGGAGTTGAGCACAACTTCGTAAAGTTCGGCCTGGCGGGTGGTAAACTGTTGGCCCACGGGGACGGTGCGGGTAAGGTCGCCGCCGTAGTGCATGGCGTTTTCGGCACCGATGTCGCATAGCAGCATCTGGCCGTCCTGCAGGGTATGGCCGTAGTAATGGGTGTGCAGGGTTTCGCCGCGGGGCGTAATAATGGCCGGGTAACCCAGGCGGGAGTTGGCCGCAATGGCTACCTCGTTGGCTTTGGCTACCAGTTCGTATCCCTTAATGCCTGGGCGCGTGTTTTTGATAACGGCCAGCTGCATATCCACGCTAATGGATACGGCTTTTTCCATTTCGGCAATCTCCAACGGGGTTTTAATCACCCGCTGGGCAATTACGGCTTTAATGAGTTTTACCGAAACATGATCGGCCACATCCTGCAGGCTCACATTGAGCCAGGCAGCAAGTTTAATTTTATTTTCGGGGCGGTAAGGCGGTAGTATGTGCACCTTGCGCCCGGTGGTTTGCGCTTTGTGGATGTAGTGGGTAATATCGTTGTACGGGCGGGTTTGGCTAACGCCAACCAGGGCGGCCATTTCGCTCACGGTAGGCAATACGCCGGTCCAAATAATGTCGTCGATGCTCAGCTCGTTGCCGAAGATCAGGGCCTCGCCGGTGTCGGTATCAATCACCGCGGCCAGTCCGGCAATATCCAGCCCGAAGTAATACAGAAAACTGCTATCCTGGCGGTAGTTAAAATGGTTGTCCTTATAGTTCATGCTGCTTTCCTCGTTACCCAGCAACACAATAAGACCATCGTTGGCCATGCTTTGCGTTAACACTTGCCGCCTATCGGCGTAAACCTGCTTATCGAATAATTGAAGATCCATGCCGCAAATATAAGCCCCCTAACCCCCTGAAGGGGGAACTTTGGCTGGAAAATTTTTAATAAAAGCGAGGGTACTTTTTAAAGTGATAAAAAGTGTTAATTTTTGTAGTTTTTTTATTGAAATAATAGCAGGTTTGTGTGTGTTTTTTGCTGTTTTTAGCTATAAAAGCGCGCTTTTTTGAACAAAAAACGCGCTTTAAGAAGTTTGAGGGAAATCATCTGCAATCCACTCGCTTACAATTTTTGCCGACAGTAAACAAAGGGGTATCCCGCCGCCCGGATGGACGCTGCCCCCGCAAAAATACAGGTTTTTAATTTTGGCCGATTTATTGGCATGCCGCAAAAATGCCGCGAACCGGCTGTTGCTGCTGGTGCCATACAACGAGCCCTGGTAGGATGAGGTTTTGCTCTCAATCTGCCGCGGATCGAGGATGGTTTGGGAAAGGATGAGGTTTTCGATATCGTCGCCCAAAATGCGGGTGAGTTTCTTGAGGATGTTTTCGCGGGCGGTGGCAACCAGGGTATCCCATTCCTGCCCTACGTTGGCCGGCACGTTGATCATGGTAAACCAGTTTTCGCAGCCGGCGGGGGCATCGTCCGGCTTATATTTACAGCTGATATTAAGATAGATAGTAGGATCGTGGAAGATGTTTTTATCCTTCCAGATGTGGTCAAACTCGGCTTTGTAATCGGTACTGAAAAAAATGTTATGCAAATCAAGCTCCGGGAAGCGCCTGCTGATACCCCAGTAAAATATCAGCGCCGAGCTGCTGCGCTCCTGGCCCAGGGTTTTGTTAGGGAACAAGCCCGGATGCGATTTGAGCAACCTTTGATAGGTGAACCAAACATCCATGTTGGATATGATGATATCGCCGTTGATGCTGTTGCCGCCCACCCGTAGGCCGGTGGCTTTGCGGGCATCTAAAACGATCTCATCCACTTTTGAATTGTAGTGGAATATAACCCCTAAAGATTCCGCCAGTTTAACTAAACTGCCCGTAATGCTACACATACCCCCAACGGGGAAATAAGCACCGTAGTGCTGCTCTAAATGCGGTATCACGTTCAGCGTTGCCGGGGCAGCATATGGGTTTGATCCGTTGTAGGTGGCATACCTGTCATAAAACTGCACCAGGCGGTCGTCTTTAAAATAACCCTCGTTGGCCTTGTGCATTGTCCGGAAGGCGTCTATCCCCGGCAAACCCAAAACCGACCTTGCCGTATCCCGGCTCAAAAATGTTTTAAGCCTGTGCAGCGATTGTTCCAGGAAAACGTGGTTAGTTATATGGTAGATGGTTGCGCTGTTGGCCAGGTACTTTTTTACTGATGCAACAGGTTCGCCGGTAGCATTATTTACCTCGGCGGCAAATTGCGCTGTATCGGCGTAAGCGTTTAATTGGGTGCCGTCTTCATAAAAGTACCGGCAAACTTTATCCAGCTTTTGGTAGTTAAAAAAATCTTTGGGGTTTTTACCGGCAAGGGTAAAAAGCTCATCCACATACTGCGGCATGGTAAACAGGCTCGGCCCGGCATCAAAGCGAAAACCATCCTGCTCAAATTCAGATAGTTTACCGCCGGGATAGTTGTTAGCCTCAAAAACCTCAACCTGGTAACCCTGCACCGCAAGCCTTATCGCTGTCGCGATACCGGCTATGCCCGAGCCGATGATTAGTGCCTTAGCCATTGCGTAGTCCCAATCCGGGATCGTTATTTAAAATATATTTACCATTGGCAAAACCGGGCATCTGGTATGGGTTGTTGCTTACCAGGAAGGGGCCGTCCAGGTCAACCCAATCGCATTGGGGGGCAAGGGCTAAACCGGCCAATGCCGCGCAGCTGGTTTCAGTCATGCAACCTATCATGATTTGCAGGCCTAGTTCGCGCGCTTTGGTTATCATTCGTTTGGCCTCGTACATCCCGGCCGATTTCATGAGTTTGATATTGATGCCCGTATATACGTCTTTGGCTTTCTCTACATCCTCAAAACGCTGTACGGCCTCATCACCAATAATGGGAATGGGGCTGCGCTCGGTGAGCCATGCATTGCTGTCGGGGTCGGTTTTCAACATGGGTTGCTCTATCAGCTGCACGCCTTGCTCCTGCAGCCAGTAGGTCATATCCAGACTTTGCTGCAAATCTGTCCAACCCTGATTAGCATCTACATATAATGGCACGTCCGTAACCGAACGAATGGTGCCTATGAGTTCTTTATCCGTATCGCGGCCAAGTTTTACCTTAATCACTTTAAATCCTTCGGCTTCCTTCACTTTTTTGATAATCATCTCGGGTGTATCAATGCCGATGGTAAAGCTGGTTACAGGCATCAGGCTGGGGTTGCTACCCAAAAGCTGCCAGCAGGGCTGGCCTTTAATTTTGCCATCCAGGTCATGCAGGGCAATATCAATAGCCGCTTTTATGGCTGGGTTGCCGGGTGCAATGCCATCTAAATAACTAATGATTGCGCCAAAATCAAAGGGATAATTAAACCGGCCGATATCAACCTTACTTAAAAACTCCGTGGCGCTTTGATGGCTTTCGCCCATGTAAGGCACCATTGATGCTTCCCCGTAACCGGTAACGCCCTCATGTTTTGCCTGCACCAGCATAACCGGCGTGGTTGTGCGCGAAAACTTGGCTATGGTAAAAGCGTGTTTAAGTTGTAATTCGAAGGGTTGATATGTCAGTTCCATGTTAAAAACCAAAGCTAAAAGTTTAGAATGAATTTCGTGCTTATCTTTGCGGCCATGCCGGCACAAATTTATTCACCGTTTCAGCGTTTTAATTTCAGTAACAGCAAATGTTTCCTTACGGGCGAGGCTTTAAATTCTGAAGAAGAAAAGATACAGGTTTTTCCGCAATGGCTTATGAGCCGTTATAACCTGGAAGACCAGCCCTTTAAATTGCTTGACGAAAGTATGGCCACGTACAAGGACCTGAAACTCCCTTGCAGCGCCGCCATAAACGAGCAGTATTTGGAACCGCTGGAAGCCGAAATAGCCGCCGCGTTTGAAACGGGTTATGAAGGGGTAAAAGAACTTGATGAATTCAAACTTTTTCAATGGGCCGGCAAATTATTATACGGGATAATTTTTAACGAGATACAGGCAGGCATCCGCCAGCAGCATGCACAGGGCGAAGAGTTTAATATATCACAGGCTATTATTCACCGGTTTAGCAACCTGCACCTGATGCTTCAAACGCTTAACCTGCCTATTGAACTGGATGGCTTTAAACCCTACAGCATTGCTTTGTTTAAGGTTGACAATGCCGACAGCGTTTTTGGCTATCGCGATGAGATCAATACGCTTACCTTCTCGCTGCGGATAAAAGACTTTGGCCTGGTGATTTGTCTGCAAGATAATGGCTCGAACGGGCGCTATCACCAGGAAATGCTGGATAAAATTGCCGATCAACCGTTGCACCCCATCCAGTTTGAGGAGGTTAACGCACGGTTCTTTTACTCGGCCTACCTGTTTAACCGCCTGCCTGAGTATGAGGTGATGCCCGTTGGCGATACCATATACATAGAAGCCGCTCCCTTACGTGGCACCAGCAGCAAACCCCTGTTTGATGACTGGATGAACAAAATTTACGGCCAGGTGCTGGAAAATTTCTGGAAAAACTGGGGCTTCCTGCTGTTAGAGATCATCAAAAACCCCAACGCCCCCATGAGTTTCCTGTTTAATGCCAATGGCGATTTTGTTAGTGCAGCAACGATTGAACTTTCTCGGTAATTTGCTGAAAAAAGAAAGGAACTACGCCTGGGTGAAATAAAATAGTGATCAATAAGCCGCTTAGTGCTCCGTAAAAGTGGGCATCATGGTTTATATTATCACGGGAGTATTTGGATGCATAACTACAGTAAACCAGATATAAAATACCAAATATCACCGCGTTAATTTCGATGGGGATAGGCATTATCATCATAGTGCTAAGCGGATTAAACAGTATAGCGCTAAAAACCACGGCACTTACTGCGCCGGAAGCCCCGAGGCTGTAGTAACTATAATTTTCACGGTGTTTTATTACCGATGGCATATCGCTCAGGATAAGGCTTATCATATACAGCACCCCAAATTGAAAATGTCCTAAAACCGGCTCCAGTTGGAAGGCAAAGAAATAAAACGACATCATGTTAAAAAACAGGTGCATCCAATCTTTATGAATAAACCCGCTGGTAATGATGGTATAAACATAATGTCCGCGCGATACATTGTACGGATGCAGCATGAGCTTGCCATACAGGTTTTGGTTGGAGAAGGCTATTAAAGAAACAAGAATAGTTAGTGCAAATATTACAGAGGCAACAGGAGCCAGTATAAGGTTTTCCATCTATTTAAGGTCGAGTTTAGTATCGTTTAAAATGCGGCCCACCGGGTAGCGCATGTATGTTTTTTCAAAGTACGGCGAGTATTTGTATACAAAAAACAGCTGCGCCTGCGCACTGTTGGCCAGTTGCGGGTCTTTTGCTTTGGCGTCATCCAGCTTTTGTTTCAGGGCGGAATCTTTCTTTAGCAGGTCGGCAGCTTTATCTTCAAAAACATAGTCCGAAAAGTATTCCTTTTCGCCCAGCATCGAATCAAAAAAGTTCCAGGCAAAAAAAGAATCTACACCCTGTGGTTCCAATGTTTCTACAATATACCGGTTAATGGCCTGGTTGGTATATACAACGTAATCGCCGGCATAAAATTTTACGGCCATATCAACCGGGTTTAATTGTACGCTGCTATGCAGGTAGTGGCCTTCAAACGGGCGTGTTGGTGTTTTAATATCGCCGAAGTAATACATCTGCAGGTTTAACGTGGTATCGTGCGCCAGTTGCTGCATTTTTACACCGTTCAGCTTAAACAGATCTATCACCTTGCCCCATGCCTGTGGTATTATATAGGCCAGCGGCTTATCGGCAGTTACCGTTGTTTTATAGGTGTTGTAAAATTTGATGACTTTGGTATAAGGCTTATTCCTATCGTAATACAAGCGTTTTAGCCCGCTTACATCGCTGGTTTTGTAGCCGGCCTCGTATCCTTTAAAGGTGATGGTATCCACGGCTTTCATATCCACCTCCCATTTTAAGGGGAATGTTTTTTGGCTGATAACGGCCGCATCCGCTTTTTCCTTCAGTTCGCCTATCAGTTTAGCATCACGCTGGTTTATATCAATCAAATGCTGCATAAAATCATAAGTGGCATAAACCCGTTTGTCAAAGGCTTTTAACATGTGGGTTTCGGTAATATAACTGATGATGTTATGCTGGGCAGTAAAGCCGGTTGCAAAACGGGGAGTTTCTAAAAAGCTCACGATGCCCGAATCTGGCAGGCCTTCTTCACCCGCGCCATAAGGAATCATCTCGTAGCCGCTTTTTTTCATGTGGCTATAAAGGTATGGCGTCAGTGTTTTCGAGGTATAATCTGCCAGTATAGGGTTTTGCTTATCTTTCTGGGTTTCTATCAGTGTCATCACATACTGATAGTCGGCCCCATCACTGGTGTGGTTATCTAAAAACACTTCGGGTTTCCAGGTGGTTAATATCTGCGTAAAAGCAAGCGCGTTGCGGCTATCCGCTTTTATAAAATCGCGATTCAAATCAAGGTTGCGGTAATTACCCCTGAAACCGTAGGCCACAGGGCCGTTTTGGCTTACACGGCTTTGACCGCGGTTAAGGTTGCCATCAATATTGTATAATGCTACCAGGCAAATCACTACATCCTTTGGCAACTGGTTCTTTTTAAGCATATCGCGCACCAGCATCATGCTGGCATCAATCCCCTCCGGCTCGCCGGGGTGGATACCGTTATTGACAAGCAATACACGTTTATCCTGTTTTTTTACCAGCGCGGGATCAAAAACACCGTTTTTTGAGAGCACTATTAATGTTAATGGCTTACCTACATCGGTATTACCGTAATTAATCATTTTCATTTGCTGCGGGTACAGCTTGTTAAGTTTTTGATAGTAGCTGATAACCTCGGCATAGGTGGCCGTATAGTTTTTATCCTTGCTTAATTCAAATGGGGTTAGCTGGGCATTGGCACCTATACAGGCGAAGAAGAGAACTATGGCTAATAAAAATGATCTCATAGAATTGTGTTTGGCTCAAAGATAGGTTAGAAGAGTCAAGAATCAAGAGTTAACAATCAGGACAGCTACAAAAAAGTATTCCTAACCCAGACYGGCCAGTTCTGCCTGAACCTTTTTTGGCAGGCTTTTTACTACCTGCAGGTAGGAGTGGTCAATCATTTCGCAAAGCTGCTTACGGGTTAGCGAGCCATCCATATAAACGGTATTCCACAATTTTTTGTTCATATGATAGCCAGGAATCACCTCCGGGTATCGCTCGCGAAGTTCAACAGCAAGTTCAGGGTCGCATTTTACATTAAACCGGTTGCCTTCTGTAAGGCCAATCAACAGGAATATCTTTTCGGCAACTTTAAACACAAGCGTTTCTTCGCCAAAGGGCAGGCCTTCGGTGGTACCTGGTTTTTGCAGGCAATAATCGCGCAATTCCTCTACGTTCAATACTGAAATTTTCTGATGAGTTTAACGTACGAGGTAGTATTACCAAAGTTATATTTAAACCCAATGGTTACAAAGGTATACTGGTCCATGGCGTTGTTTTTATATTTTGATGTAGGGTCGTTATAACCGTCAAGACCTTCGCCCGGAGCAAAATAGTGTTGAACACTAATATCTATACCGTACCGGGGCTGGTCATAGTCATCAAAAAGTTTAAACTCATAGCCAAGCCTGAGAGGAAAAATAACGTTCATGCTGTTGTTTTTACCCTGGAACCCTTCAGCCGAATTGGGATCGGGGTACACTACTCCGTTTTCCGGAAATCTGTTAAAACGCTCAATGCGCGTCATGTTGTTGTATATAAAACCAATACCGGTGCCAATGTATAACCCTTTAATCCGGTCTAAAACCCAGCTATCACTATAATCAAGTATTTCGCCGGCCTGTAAATCGCCATGAACATTGAAAGATAAATACGAATTGGTAAAATACCGGCCCGAAAAATCCTGGCTTTTTAAAGCACCGCCACCAGAGAAGGTGCCCTTTTGCAACTCGGCAGTAATGGGCAAAAACGGGCTATAATTGTAAACAAAATTCAAACTAACTGCCGGATGGTAATCCTGCTTTTTTAAATCTGCTTCGGCTTTGCCATAACTTGCGCTAATACCAGCACCAAATTCATAATAGTTAAACCCACTTTGCGCTTTAACCGTTACAAACGTAAAGCCGAAAACAAAAAAAAGAATATATTTTTTCAATGTTAATTTTTATCAATATTTACAAAAGCACATACTTGTTTACAAACGGCTTTAAAATTTTACTAATATAGCTTATGAGTTTTAATTCCCCGCTAAGTTTTACTGTCACCCATCGTTTTTTGCGATATGTTACCATTGATACGCAATCAGACCCCACTTCGGTTACATTCCCATCAACAGAAAAGCAAAAAAATTTAAGCCGCTTACTGGTTGACGAACTGCTGGCCATGGGTGTTCATGACGCCCATCTTGACGAATTTGGCTATGTGTATGCCACCATTCCATCAAATACAAATAAGCAGGTGCCTGTAATTTGCTTTTGCTCGCACGTAGATACTGCACCTGATTGCAGTGGAACTGATGTAAAACCAATAGTACATAAAAATTACCAGGGACAGGATATTATATTACCTGACGACCTTACGCAGGTTATTAAACTGGCCGAGCATCCCGATCTGAAAAACCAATTTGGCCATGATATAATAACCGCCAGCGGCACAACCTTATTAGGCGCCGATAACAAAGCCGGTGTTGCCGAAATTATGGACGCCTGTTACCAGCTGATCAACCATCCCGAAATAAAGCACGGCGATATCAGGATATTATTTACGCCTGATGAAGAAGTTGGGCACGGGGTAGACCATGTTGATATTGCCAAACTTGGCGCTTACGCCGCCTATACCATTGATGGCGAAAGTGCCGGCAATATGGAAAATGAAACCTTTAGTGCCGATGGCGCCCGGCTGATAATACAAGGTGTAAGTGCCCACCCCGGCTTTGCGAAGGGCAAAATGGAAAGCGCCATAAAAATAGCAGGTGAAATTGTAGCCGCTTTGCCGGACGAACTATCGCCCGAGCACACAGAAGGAATGCAGGGCTTTGTACACCCGGTGAGTATAGATGGCCATGTAGAAACGGCAGGCATTGATTTTATTATACGCGACTTTGATGAAGCTAATTTGAAAAGCCATGCCGATGTGATTAGAAAAACAGCCGGCGAGGTTTTAAAAAAGTACCCGAATTCTGCCTATACCTTCACTATCAGCCAGCAGTACCGCAATATGAAAAATGTACTGGAGCAGCACCCCGAAATTGTTGCCAACGCTATGGAAGCCATAAACAGAACAGGCTTAACAGCAAAATTATGCAGCATAAGGGGAGGTACGGATGGCTCAAGATTATCATTCATGGGCCTGCCTTGTCCCAATATTTTTGCCGGTGAACACGCGTTTCACAGCAAGCAGGAATGGGTATCGGTGCAGGATATGCAAAAGGCTGTAGAAACCATTTTACACCTTTGCATGATATGGGAAGAAAAAGCTTAATAAAGCTTAAGGCGTAAAGCAGAAAGCCCAAAGCCAATCAACGTATTTGAGATTAACAGAAATATATAAAATGTATACTATAAGGACCGCAACAGTTAACGATGTTGATACTATACTGCAAATAGCCGATACCACCTGGTGGGCAACCTACTCGGCTATATTGGACCGCGAGCAAATTGAATTTATGCTGGCAGAAATTTACTCGGCAGAAAAAATAGAAAAACAAGTAGCCGATAACCTGCAAACCTACCTGCTACTGGAAGAAGAAGGCATACCCGTTGCTTTTGCTGGTTACTCGCCGCGCGATGAAAACTCCGACATCTATAAGCTGCATAAATTATATTGCCTGCCCCAAACGCAGGGTAAAGGCTACGGCAAAATATTGATAAACGAAGTGGCGGAAAAAACCAGGGAGGCAGGAAAAGAAATTCTCGAGCTCAACGTAAACCGGTATAACCAGGCCAAATCATTTTATGAAAAAATGGGCTTTACAGTTGCTTACGAAGAAGATATCGCCATTGGCCCTTACTGGATGAATGATTATGTAATGCGAAAGGAACTGTAAAGAGCGATGGAGTTCTATCTTTTATCGCTCCGGACACTATATATGTTCGGAAGAAATAAAAAAGAGGGGATTGTGCGATTCCTTCCTTGGGGAAGGGACAATGCTATTAAGTTAAGGAAAATATAAAAAATTCAGTTTCGCGCAAAGACGACAAGACGTTAAGAAAAAATAGGCAAATCACTTTGCGCGTCTGTGTCTTTACGCGAAAGACCTCTTAACCCAATGAAATAGGAAACGAATACATGTCGCAAATAGCCCTTAAAATGTCCATATTACCCCGGCCAGATAACATTGTCCCTGCCGATATTTGATTATCAATCAACACAGCATTATGGAGAAGCAGACAATAAACGCACCCGGCAACAATTTACCAAAACCCTTAGCTATCACGCTTGAATCGACTATTAATGAATTGATGCAAGTTATAGCATCATTTAAACCTGCCGATTTCAACCTTTTACCACAGCAGGGATCATGGACACCGGCGCAGCACCTGGAGCATCTTCGGCTTTCGTTGCAGGGCGCAGTTTCAACTTTAAACGGCCCGGTAAAAGTTACGCTACGCAGCCCCGATCAATATGTAGATGTCATAAAAGGTATATTTTTAGATTTTGATGCCAAATACCCTGCAGCACCTACATTAATACCCGATGATAAGGATTATGACAAAGCCCCGCTGGCAGATGAGCTTTCTTTGGTTTCTGACAAGCTTAAACAGATTGTCCAAAATCAAGATCTGACAGGCACCTGCCTTGCACCCGAATTTACCGGAATAGGCTTACTGACACGCCTGGAATGGGCCACTGTGGCTGTTTATCATGCTTACAGGCATGTGCATAAGTTGAATGCCGTTGCACAAGGCTTCGCGTCAGCTGGAAGCTGACACCAGGGTTACCATCCCGCAGGAGCGGGGCGGTACGCGGATATAAAAAAAGAGCGATGAAGTATTACCCCATCGCTCTTTAAATTTAAATCCGAAATCGAAATTATATCAGCAACCTAACCGGTTCTTCCAGTAACGATTTTAACGTTTGCAGGAATGCTGCGGCAGTAGCGCCATCAACTACGCGGTGATCTGCACTCAGGGTAACCTTCATTACGTTACCCGGTACCACAGCACCATTTTTAACAACCGGAACTGCCTGGATGCCGCTTACAGCAAGAATACAAGCGTTTGGTGTGTTAATAATAGCGGTAAACTCATCAACACCAAACATACCAAGGTTTGATATGGTGAAGGTTGAGCCTTCCATTTCGGCAGGTTGTAATTTTTTAGATTTTGCTTTTCCGGCAAAGTCTTTCACCTCAACAGATATGTGGCTTAATGATTTGCCATCGGCAAATTTAATAACCGGTACCAGCAGGCCTTCATCAACAGCAACGGCAACACCAATGTGGATATGCTCGTTAGTGCGTATTTTATCGCCCAGGAATGATGAATTAATAGCAGGATGTTGTTTTAAGGCAACGGCACAGGCTTTCAATACAAAATCATTAAACGATATTTTAACCGGGGCAACATCATTAATGCGGGTACGGGCTGCAATAGCCTGATCCATATCAATGCTCATGGTTACGTAGAAATGCGGAGCAGTAAATAAGCTTTCGCTTAAGCGGCGGCTAATGGCTTTACGCATTTGTGTAACTGCCCTTTCGGTAAATTTCTCTTCGCCGGTATAAGTTGGCAATACTATAGGCGCTTTTGCCGGTGCGGCAGGTGCCGATGCCGGAGCAGCAGCCGGTGTTGGCTCAGCAGCCGGTTTGGCAGCCGGTGTATATTCTTCAACATCTTTTTTAATAATGCGGCCGCCTTCTGCGCTGCCTTTTACATCATTAAGGTTGATGCCTTTATCTTTAGCAATTTTACGTGCAAGTGGTGATGCCTTTACGCGGCTGTCATCAGCAGATGTTGACGATGCTACAGGAGCGGCATCAGCAGTTTCGGTTTTGGCTTCAGGAGCAGCTTCAGGTGCATCATTGCCAGCCTGTAATAAAGGCGTAATATCGGTTCCCTCCTTACCCACAATGGCAATAATGCCATTAACAGCAACTGCTTCACCTTCTTTTACACCAATGTACAATAAAGTGCCGGCTTCATAACCAACAACTTCCATAGTAGCCTTGTCGGTTGCCACATCAGCCAATGAATCGTCTGCTTTTACTTTATCACCAACTTTAAAGTTCCATTTTTCAATGGTACCTTCCGTCATGGTATCGCTTAAAAGCGGCATGCGTATAACCGCAGCCGGTATGCTTGATAAATCAACCTTTGGCGCCGCGGTGGCTGTTGGTTTTTTATCGGCAACAGGTGCAGGCTCAGCGGCCTTCTCTTCTTTCTTCGCGGCAGGCTCGCTACCACTATCAGCCAGCGCGGTTTTGTAATCTTCGCCTTCCTTACCAATTACGGCAATAACCGCATCAACCGGAACGGCTGCACCTTCTTCAACACCTATAAATAACAAGGTGCCATCCTGGTACGATTCAAAATCCATGGTAGCTTTATCAGTTTCAACCTCGGCCAATACATCGCCTGATTTTACTTTATCGCCAACTTTTTTATGCCATTTAGCCAATACCCCTTCGGTCATGGTATCGCTCATTTTAGGCATCTTAACTACTTCGGCCATATACTTTTTATATGTGTTATAATTTAGTATTTATATAATAGTGGCAAGTTTTGAGCAGTGAGTTTTGAGTTTAAAATCTTGTTGCAGCTTTACTCAAAACTCATTACTTAAAACTCAAAACTAATCCCTAATGTATGGATAATCTTCCTGAACGTATACGTCGGTATATAGTTCAGATGCTTCAGGCCATGGCGATTCTTCGGCAAATTGAACCGCTTCGTCAACAATAGCTTTAATTTTGGCATCAATCTCTTCAAACCATTTATCATCGGCATATTGCTTTTCAACAATGGTTTGTTTGGTCATTTCAATCGGATCTTTTGCTTTGTAGCTTTCCAATTCTTCTTTGGTACGATATTTCTGTGGATCGGACATAGAGTGACCTTTAAAGCGATAAGTACGCATCTCTAAAAAGGTTGGGCCTTCACCTGCACGGGCACGTGATATAGCTTCGTCCATAGCAACGTGTACAGCGGCCGGGTCCATGCCATCAACTGCCGATGAAGGGATACCGTAAGGCAAGCCTAATTTATAAATATCAGTTTGGATGGTTGTACGCTCAACAGATGTACCCATGGCGTAACCATTATTTTCGCAAATAAAAATTACGGGTAGTTTCCAAAGCGCGGCCATGTTAAAGGTTTCAGTAAGTGCACCCTGGCGTACAGCACCATCGCCCATGTAAGTGATGTTCACAAACTCGGTACCTTTATATTTTTCGGCAAATGCAGCACCGGCACCAAGTGGTACCTGGCCACCTACTATACCGTGACCGCCGTAAAAGTGTTTGCTTTTATCAAACATGTGCATAGAGCCCCCTTTGCCTTTTGAGCATCCGGTTGCTTTACCATACATTTCGGCCATGATAGCTTTAGGCTCTACACCTTTAGCCAAAGCATGTGCGTGATCGCGGTAAGCGGTTATCATGCTATCTTCCTGTTTCATTACAGACATGGCACCGGCCAATACAGCCTCCTGCCCAATGTACAGGTGACAAAAGCCCCTGATTTTTTGTTGCCCGTATAGTTGTCCTGTCTTTTCTTCGAACTTACGCATCAACAGCATTTGTTCGTACCACATCAGGTAAGTGTCCTTAGTTATTTCGATTGAACTCATGTATTTAAACAGTCAATTTCTTGGAGTAAAGCGCAAATCTAATTATATCCTTTAAATTATCGAAACCGCAGCCAAATGTTATGCAGTTTTATTTTTTATTTTTTACTGCGTGCATTTGGTAAGCAATATCGGCAGCATTTTGTTTGATTTGCCAAACTTTATAGTGCCGATTTTAATTTTCGCCAAAGGGTTCCTGCTAACTTTCTGTGTTTGAACMGTTAAAAAACGATAATTGTCCTGTTTTTCAGATTCTTTTTTTACTCAATTTTGAAATAAATTATGATTCATGCTCAAAAAGGGTAACCATAAATATTCATCGTTCGTAATAGGATTAGCTTTATATTAATAACATTTTTAGTAAAGCCCCTATATTTATATTTTTTGAAAAAAAAGCACGTTTTATTTGCAAATTTAAAAAATATGGATAGTTTTGTATTCAACGATAGACAAAGTGTCTAATTTAATAAACAATTTGTTGGCCCTAACAACAACTTTAACGGATTAAATGAAGAAATTTGCCCTGGCTATTGCCCTAATGTTCATTGTTTTAGCTTCGCAAGCTCAAACAAAAACCACCCCAGCTGTTACCGAGGATAAAACCGACGAACAAGAGGGTTTAGCAAAAACATACCTCTCTCAAATTATGGGTGTTGCTTTATCCGCAACCTCAAACATGAAACTTTTTCACTTTGTTTATGACTGGATTGGCACCCCTTACCATTTTGGCGGAGAGTCAAGAAAAGGTATCGATTGCTCGGCATTCACCAAAGAGTTATACAGCGAGGTTTTTAACCTGGATATTAAAAGAAGTTCGCGCGATATTTTCAGCATGGTTAACCCTGTTGGTAAAGATGATTTAAAAGAGGGCGACCTTGTTTTCTTTAAAATTCACAGCCGCCGTATTTCGCATGTAGGCATTTACCTGGGTGATGGAAAGTTTGCCCATGCATCATCAAGAGGCGTGGCCATCAGCAGTCTCGACGATAATTATTACAGCCGTTACTTTTATAAAGGCGGCCGTTTGTTAGCCTCATTTAAAGACCAGCTAACCAATAGCAACGTTGCAACAAATAACGACGACGAGAATAGCAACTAAAGAAATCCAATAAAATACTTAATTTAGTCCCGTCATAAACATGAAGGGACTTTTTTTTTATACCAAACCTTGTTCACTGCCTGTTGTAACCTGCCTGGTTATACTTTTGCAGGCTTGCCAAACACCGCCACCAAAACATGTTGTGGTAAAGCAACTAAGAGCAGTGGTCGCAAAGCCCGAACCTCCAAAACCCGCGCCAATTGTACCCGATTCACTTTGTATTGCCGCCATGGGCGATATTATGCTGGGCACGTCGTACCCTAATAATGCCACCCTGCCGCCAGATAGCGCCATAAACAGTTTTAATGCAGTAATGCCCGACCTGAAAGGCGCAAACGTGATATTCGGTAACCTCGAGGGATCGCTATTAGATTCCGGCGATCCTGCGCATTACAAATTGCATCAAAAAAGTAAGGCCTTCCTGTTCAGGATGCCTACAAAATACGCAGCGGTTTTAAAAGATGCAGGCTTTAACCTGCTTAGCCTGGCCAATAACCATATCAGCGATTTTGATATTAAAGGCCGCAACAGTACCACACAAACGTTGGATAGCATTGGTATTAATTATGCGGGGCTGCTGATAAAGCCATCAACAGTTTTTGAAGTAAATGGCATTAAGTACGGCTTTTGCTCATTTGCGCCCAATGCCAACACGGTTCCTATACTCGATTTAAAAGGGGCGGCCAGCATCATCAGCGAGCTAAAGCAGCGATGCGATGTGGTTATCGTATCTTTTCATGGCGGCGGCGAAGGTGTTAATTATGAGCATGTGCCCCGTAAAATGGAAAGCTTCATTAACGAAAAACGTGGCGACGTATACGCATTTGCCCATAATGCTATTGATGCAGGGGCCGACCTCATTTTTGGCAATGGCCCACATGTTAACCGCGCTATGGAAATGTACAAAAACAGGCTAATTGCCTATAGCCTGGGCAATTTCTGCACGTACCGCTGCGTTAGCGTTGCCGGCGTTTGCGGGCTTGCTCCAATGCTAAAGATTTACGTTAATAAAAAGGGAGAATTTTTAAGCGGCAAGATCCTATCGTTCAGGCAGGCGCATGATAAAGGGCTGGAAAAGGATACCCTAAACCGTGCCGCTACCAGAATAAGGGAACTTACCGAAACCGATTTCCCTGAAGGCATACTAAATATATCTGACGAAGGCCAGATAACCGCCAATGTGCCGGAAAACTAAACGTATTATTTCTTTAAAATAAGATCGCCGCCGGTATACCTAAACTTTTGAGGCCGATCTGCCAAATACCTTACTTGGTATCCGGCAAAAGCAATACCGTTGATATTTATTGTCAGCCTGATGGTATCGGGCAGGTTGCTGGTACTTATCCTGAATGTTTTGCCTGTTAAGGCATACAGCTTTGAAAAATCGAGGCTATCCTTTTCGGATTTTAATAACCTTATTGTACCGGTGCTATCCGTACTCATGTTATCCTGAAAATAAGATAGTTTATAGCTTTTATCGCCCATCATTACACCCTTGTTGGTAAAAGTGAATGCCGGTTTGTTGTTAAATGGGAGTATAACAAAATCCTTTACAGGAGTGCCTGTTTTATCGGTTATTATAATAACCACCCGCGAATCAAGAATAGATTTGCTAAACGAAACCCGGTAAGAGATATTATCGGTTTTTTGGGGGTAGGGCGTTAACCGCACGGTATCGCCGGCTATCTGCCATTTGCCAATACTTGAAGTTGATTGTCCTTCGCAGGCATGCACCCAGGTAAACGTAGAATCGCTGTTGAGATAGATATTTTGCCCGCAAAATCCTTCACTAAAACCGTACTTTTTAGTGGATACGGGTTTCATGTTAGCTAAAGCCGGGCTGAAAACATCTATAATTTTCTGTGGCGCATCGTCATGACAGGATGCAAAAAGCATAACAGTAAGCAGGCAGCCGGTTATTCGCTTCATCGGCTTATCTCAAATAAACCGCGTCTTCTTCACCCTCTTCATCCATCACTACATCTACATGTTCTTTTATAACGGTTGATAAAGCCATCCCGGCAAAATCAGTAGTTATCGGAAAACTTTTGTGATTACGATCTATCAAAACCGCCGTGCGTAATTTTTTTAACGGTACATCCAGAAAAACGCCAAAGCCATACGCCAGTGTTTTGCCACTGTTTAATACATCATCAACCAGTATCACTACCTTGTTGCTGCAGTCATCCACGTCAAAATCTATATTAGCCTGCAGGCTGCTGCTTTGCTTATCCAGTTCGATAGATAATAGTTTGCTGCTAAATGGAGCGATGTTATCCAAAATGGCTTTCAGGCGCCCGGCTATATGGTTGCCACGGGGTAATATGCCGGCTATCAGTATCTCTTCCTCTTCAAAATTATCTTCCAGTATCTGGTAAGCCATACGGTCCAGCTTTTGCTGTATCTGTTGCCGGTTTAATATCAGGAGTTTCTTTTCGGGCATGGGAAGAAAGCTTTGTAAGTTTTAACGATGAACCGTTACAATGTTGGTTTTATGCGTGGTAAATATACAAGTCCGTTTTAAGGTTTCAAGTTTAAACGCTGCACAATCTATTTTTTATAAGGCACATAAACAAAGTTTGCGCCCTCGGGCACTACAACAAACACGCACATATATTCATTGGGATTTTTGTAGCTGTTGATAAAGCGTTCTTTCAATTCCGGTTTAATTACACCGCGTTCGGTAAATTCCTCCAGGGTTGAAGCGTGAATACTCCAATCCGAATTCAAATCGTGCCTGTCCAGTATCAATTCGCCTAATTTTAGCTCATGCTGGTGGGCTATAAAAATTGGATGTGATGATAACCCCTCCACCATAATTTCGATGGCCACCTCATGTATCGAATCCTTAAAAAATTTGAGGTCGCGCTCCAGGCTCAACAGCGGGCTATTCTTAGCGGGCTCAAGGTTCTCTTTATTACCTTCGTTTAACAAATCTTCGGGTTGCATATGTCAGAAAACTCTAAAAAATAAATTCTAAACGCTAATGGAAAAACTCTAAACTTTAATCGGAAAATTCTAAAGAAGAAAGAGATAGAGGTAAAAAATCCACCATTCCTCTTCCTGATCCCCATGCTTACCCTCTTAACACCAATAATACCACATTTTCCACATGTTGTGTATGCGGGAACATATCTACGGGTTGTATTTTTACAGTATCGTATTTCTCTTTTAATACCAGCAAATCGCGGGCCTGGGTAGCGGCATTACAGCTTACATAAACAATTTTAGGCGCCTCAATTTCCATCAGGCGGGCAACCACATCGGGGTGCATACCGGCACGCGGCGGGTCGGTGATAATCACATCCGGCTTACCGTGCTCAGCCACAAACCCGGCCACCAATACATCTTTCATATCACCCGCGTAAAATTTGGTATTGGTGATGTTGTTAATAGCCGAGTTTACTTTAGCATCCTCAATGGCAGTGGGCACATACTCTACCCCTACCACCTCTTTTACGCTGCCTGCTATAAAATTGGCAATGGTGCCGGCGCCGGTGTACAGGTCATATACCAACTCGTTACCGGTAAAGCCTGCAAAGTCGCGGGTTATCTCGTAAAGGCGCAGGGCCTGGATGCTATTGGTTTGGTAGAACGATTTGGGCCCTATACGGAATTTAATCCCGTTCATTTCCTCATGAATGTACTCGGGGCCTTTAAAGGCTATTACATCCTGGTCAAAAATGGTATCGTTCTTTTTTTGGTTGATGATGTATAACAATGAAGTTGTTTCCGGGAAACCGGCATCAATAAAATTCATCAGCTTATCCACCTCTTCCTGTTCCACGTAAGCAAATACCACAATAACCATGATCTCGCCTGTAGATGATGTACGCACAATCAGGTTTCGGAGTGCGCCTTCGTGGTTACGCAGGTTATAAAATGAATACCCCTGCTCAATCACAAAATCGCGGATGCTGTTGCGCAGACTATTTGATGGCTCAGCCTGCAGGTAGCAGTGCTTTACATCCAAAATTTTATCAAAGCGGCCGGGGATATGAAAGCCAAGGGCGTTCATGTTCAGCGCTTCATCTTCTTTGTTCTCGCCATCGTATAACCAGCGCTTATCACTAAAGGTATATTCCAGCTTGTTGCGGTAGTAACGGTCGGCCGGCGATGGGATGATATCCATGATGCCATCCACCTCAATTTTGGCTATCCGGCCAAGGGCATCGGCAACAGATTTTTGTTTGAATTTAAGTTGGGCCTCATAGGTCATGTGCTGCCATTTGCAGCCGCCGCAGGTACCAAAGTGTTCACAAAATGGAGTGGTACGGTATTCCGATGCTTGTTTCAGGTTAAAAATTTTGCCTTCGCCAAAATTCTTTTTGCTTTTGTAAACCTGTACATCTACAACATCGCCGGGAATGGCTTTATCAACAAAAAGCACAAAGTCGTCGGTTTTGCCCACGCCTTTTCCTTCTTCGGCAATATCTATTATGCGAACGTCTTCAAAAAACTTCTGTTTTGCAACTTTATTCATCAGGCTGCAAAGGTAACAATCAGAATCAAGAAGTTAGAATCAAGACCTCTAAATCTAAAAGTAAGTACTCAAACCGAAGACTTTGTAAAAGAATATAATCAATTATTCAAGATCAAAATCTCGTCTTCATTATCTCCTCTTCAATACTTATACCTATCGCCCCAAAGTTTCTTCAACTTCTCTTTTGATTCATTTTCGCGGGCATTATTACCGGGTTCATAAATTTTTGTACCGCGGATGGCGTCGGGTAAAAAGTCAAGGTCGGTAAAATTGCCTTCGTAGCTGTGGGCGTATTTATAATCTTTACCGTAGCCAATATTTTTCATGAATTTGGTAGGCGCGTTACGCAGGTGCAGGGGCACAGGTAAATCGCCGGTTTGCTTTACCAACGCCATAGCCGCGCCGATGGCAGTTGTGGCCGAATTACTTTTTGGCGAGGTGGCCAGGTAAATTGCCGTTTGCGATAATATCAGCTGCGATTCGGGCATGCCTATCTTGTTCACTGCCTCAAAACAGCTTTGGGCCAATAACAGCGCATTGGGATTGGCATTGCCAATATCCTCTGATGACAGGATGAGCATGCGGCGGGCGATGAACAAAGGATCTTCCCCGCCTGCAATCATCCGGGCCAGCCAGTACACTGCACCGTTAGGATCGCTGCCGCGCATGGATTTAATAAAGGCCGAAATGATATCATAATGCTGCTCGCCGGTTTTATCATACAGGGCCATATTTTGCTGTACGTGGTCAAGCACAATTTCGTCGGTTAAAACTATTTCAGGGCTGTCGAAGGCGTTTACCAGCAGCTCGAAAATATTGAGCAGCTTACGGGCATCGCCCCCGGAGAGACGCATAATGGCCTCGTGGTCCTGTATCGTAATGCGCTTTTCTTTCAATACCACGTCTTCCCGCATCGATTTCTCCAGCAGGTTTAGCAAATCTTCTTCTTTAAGTGGCTGTAAAATATAAACCTGGCATCGCGACAGCAAAGCCGAAATAACCTCGAAGGAAGGATTCTCGGTTGTGGCGCCTATCAGCGTAACAATGCCGCGCTCAACAGCCCCCAGCAACGAGTCCTGCTGCGATTTGGAGAAGCGGTGAATCTCGTCAATAAACAATATCGGCAGCGTTTGACCGCCTTGCTTTAGCAGGGATGCTTTTTCAATAACCTCCCGCACATCCTTCACCCCCGAGTTAATGGCACTGAGCGCAAAAAAAGGCCGATTTAAGGATTGTGATATAATATAAGCCAACGTAGTTTTACCCACGCCCGGCGGCCCCCAAAACAGCATGGATGGCAATGCGCCCGATTCGATGGCTTTACGTAACACCGCCCCCGGCCCAACCAGGTGTTTTTGCCCCACATAATCGTCAAGCGATTTTGGTCGCATCCGTTCGGCTAATGGTGGGAGGTTGGTCATATCGTAGATGTGCAAATTTCAGATTTCAGATGTGCAGATGATAAGCTGCAAATGCTGTTAAGGGTGAATCATTCAAATGTGCAAAATGCCGCTGAATAAACAAAGCCCCACCGTTATTAAACGATGAGGCTTTCATAAAGTTTTATAAGATCAGGTCATCATTTAACTATCCGACCTGTTTTTCATCTGCACATTTGAAATCTAAAATCTGCACATCCAGCCTTAATCTGCGCATCTATTAAGCTAAGCCGTCTTCCTGTGCGCGTTTCAGTTTCCGTTTTTCAACTACCGCCGATACCAGGATGCCAACTTCGTACAAAGCAAATAATGGGATACTTACTACGGTCATGGTCATCATATCCGGGGTAGGAGTAACTACCGCTGCTACTATCAAAATAATTACGATAGCATAACGCCTGGTTTCTCGCATAAATTTGGCGGTAAGGATACCCAGATTTGACAATACATAAACCAATATGGGTAATTCAAATACTATACCGGTGGCCAGTGTTAATGTAGATACTGATGACAGGTAGGAGTCGATATCAAATAAATTTTCGATAGTTGAACTTACCGTATAACCCGAAAGAAAGTTGATAGATTCGGGGGTGATCACATAATAGCCAAATAAAACCCCGAGTAGAAACAAAGCGGTGGCATAAAACACAAACCCCGATGCAGCTTTACGTTCTTTTTCGTGCAAGGCCGGACGGATAAAACGCCATAACTCAAACAACAGGTACGGAAAGCCCAATGTAAGGCCAATAATTAATGACGAGTTGATTTGCAGGGTAAACTGCCCGGCCATTTCCGTATTTATTAAATGGATATGGATTTTATCGATACAAAAACCCGGACGGTGCAAAAGGTCGCCCAGTGCGCAAAGCATCCGGTATGTCCAGAAGGTTGGTTTACTTGGCCCCATGATGACCGTATCAAAGATCCATGAGTAATAATAAAACACAACGCTTGTAATTACTACAATGGCTAAGGCAGATCGTATCAAATGCCCCCTTAAGGCTTCCAGATGGTCGAAAAAGGACATTTCGGCCTCCATCGTTTTGCCTTTATCTTTTATGGCTTTAATTAATTTATTGTCGCTCATTGTATGTTAAATACCGCTGTATAAACGCTATTGTGCTAAGTACGTTTTATTGAATGAAGATAGTTTGAATTTATTTTACATTTCAAACGTTTCCATAAACTTGGTGGTAAAATTACCGGCCCTGAAGTTTGGATCTTTCAGCAATTTTAAATGGAATGGGATGGTTGTTTTTACCCCCTCAATCACAAACTCGCTTAAAGCACGCTCCATGGTGCTCAAAGCTTCGTCGCGGGTTTGGGCGCAGCAAATTACCTTGGCAATCATCGAATCGTAGTTTGGCGGTATTACATATCCTGTGTAAACATGGGTATCTATACGCACACCATGGCCACCCGGCGAGTGAAAGTTGGTGATTTTACCCGGTGACGGGCGGAAGTTATTGTAAGGATCTTCGGCATTAATACGGCACTCGATGGCATGCATGGTTGGCTCGTAATTTTTACCCGAAATTGGGATACCGGCAGCCACTTTAATTTGCTCTTTAATCAAATCAAAGTTGATTACCTCTTCGGTAACCGGGTGCTCAACCTGTATGCGGGTATTCATTTCCATGAAGTAAAAGTTACGGTCTTTATCAACCAAAAACTCTACTGTACCGGCACCTTCATATTTAACGGCTTTGGCGCCTTTAATAGCGGCCTCGCCCATTTTTTTACGTAGTTTTTCGGTCATGAAAGGCGAAGGCGATTCTTCAACCAGTTTCTGATGACGGCGCTGGATAGAGCAATCACGTTCAGACAGGTGGCAAACTTTGCCATACTGGTCGCCTACTACCTGTATTTCTATGTGGCGTGGGTCTTGAACGTATTTTTCAAGGTACAAGCCATCGTTGCCAAAAGCGGCACCCGACTCGGCACGGGCCGAATCCCAGGCATTTTCAAATTCTTCGTCTTTCCAAACAATGCGCATACCCCGGCCACCGCCACCGGCAGTTGCTTTTAATATTACAGGGTAGCCTATTTTATTTGCTATCGCGATGCCCGATTTAATATCAGATAATAAACCGTCGGAACCGGGCACAATAGGTACGCCTGCCTTCTTCATGGTTTCTTTAGCCGAAGCCTTATCGCCCATGGAGTTGATCTGATCGGCTGTAGCACCTATGAATTTAATACCATACTCGGCGCAAATGGCCGAAAATTTGGCATTTTCCGAAAGGAAACCATAGCCCGGATGTATAGCATCGGCATTGGTTAATTCGGCAGCCGAAATAATGTTTGGAATATTTAAATACGAATCGCGGCTTGGTGGGGGACCTATGCAAACAGCTTCGTCAGCAAAACGTACATGAAGGCTATCGCGGTCGGCAGTTGAATATACAGCTATGGTTTTAATACCCATCTCTTTACAGGTACGGATAATTCGCAGAGCGATCTCGCCCCGGTTAGCTATTAATATTTTTTTAAACATGGTTTCTTTGATGTGCAAATTACAAATGTGCAAATATGCAGATGAAAAATATTAATGATTGATGTCAAATTGTGTAAACTACAAATGTGCAAATGAATTAAAAATCATCTGCACATCTGGAATCCGCACATCAGCACATCGTTATATAGGTTCTACTAAAAATAAAGGCTGGTCGTACTCTACAGGTGATGCGTTATCAACCAATACTTTAACAATACGGCCGGATATTTCCGACTCGATTTCATTGAAAAGCTTCATGGCTTCTATGATACAAACCACGCTGCCGGTTTTAATTTCGTCGCCAACGTTTACAAACAATGGCTTATCAGGGCTTGCCGAGCGGTAAAAAGTACCAATCATCGGCGATTTGATTGTCAGATACTTTGATGTATCCGGACCAGCGGGTGCTGCCGGGGCAACGGGTTCAATTGCAACCGGTGCGGGTGGCAATACAGCAGGCGCGGTTTGCGCCGGTATGCTGGCATGGATAACCTGCGGCTGTGTTTCGTTGGTTTTTATCGTAATCTTAAAATCCTTTTGCTCAATTGACACTTCGTTTACGCCAGATTTCGACACAAAGCGAATAAGGTCCTGAATTTGTTTAATATCCATAGTTGGGATTAATTGGTTGGGGACAAATTTTATATCTAAAGGTATACAAATGTATGCAAATGTGCAGATTACAGTTATGCAAATATGCAGATTACACTTGTATAAATTTTGTTTTAATTAGTTATCAATTAGGTAATATTAACATTTAATAATAAGCAGATGTTTTAAATTTCTGACGTACAAATCCTCACATCTGAAATCTGCACATTCCTTTTTTCATCTGCACATTTGCACAACTGAAATCTGCACATCTTAATACGCCCATCTTAAATAGATGCTACCCCAGGTAAAGCCGCCACCAAAGGCTGCCAGTATAAGGGTATCACCTTTTTTAAATTTACTTTCCCACTCCCATAAACATAATGGGATGGTGCCGTTTGTTGTATTGCCGTAACGTTCAATGTTAATAATTACTTTATCATCGCTTAAGCCTGTGCGCCTTGCGGTAGCGTCGATAATACGCTTGTTGGCCTGGTGTGGTACAAGCCAGGCAACGTCCTCGCCGGTAAGGCCATTGCGCTCCATTACCTCGTGGGCTACATCGGCCATGTTGGTAACAGCAAATTTAAAAACAGCCTGCCCTTCCTGGTAAGCAAAATGCTCGCGGGCGTCAACTGTTTCATGCGATGCCGGTTTTACAGATCCGCCTGCCTTTTGGTGCAGGTAGGTAACTCCCGAGCCATCGCTTTTTAAAATCGAATCCATGATGCCGTTACCTTCATCGTTTGGCTCAAGCAATACGGCGCCGCAGCCATCGCCAAAAATAATACAGGTAGCACGATCCTGGTAATTGGTTATCGACGACATTTTATCGCCGCCAACCACCAATACTTTTTTGTGTTTACCACTCTCGATAAACTGTGAGCCGGTAGCCAGGCCAAAAATAAAACCCGAGCAAGCGGCCGAAAGATCATATCCCCAGGCATTTTTAGCACCTATTTTATTAGCTAAAATATTGGCTGTAGCCGGGAAAACATAGTCGGGCGTAGTTGTACAAAAAATGATCAGGTCAATTTCCTCGGCACCTATGCCGCGTTTTTTCAGCAGCGCCTGTACCGCCGGAACGGCCATATCAGATGTACCCAAACCTTCGCCTTTTAATATACGGCGCTCCTTAATGCCGGTACGGCTTACAATCCACTCGTCATTTGTATCAACCAATGTTTCCAGTTCCTGGTTGGTTAATACATAGTCGGGCACGTAACCATGTACAGCAGTAATAGCGGCATGAATTTTACTCATCTTTATATTTTTACTGAAAAGCTTGTTTAATTTTATCAACCAGGCCGCTCTCCACCATGTTTTTCGACAAAAGGACCATGTTTTTTATGGCCTCGGGGCTTGAAATGCCGTGACCAACAACAACCGGTGCATTTACCCCCAAAATAGGGCTGCCGCCATATTGCTCATAGTTAAACCTATCAAAAAACTCATCTTTAAACTGTTTTTTGCGTGTAATAACATAAAACGTTTCGGCAAGCTTTAATATTACATTACCTGTAAAACCATCGCATACAAAAACGTCGGCCCCTTCGCTAAACAGGTCGCGGCCTTCAACATTACCAACAAAATTAAACAGCTTGGTTTCTTTCATTAAAGGATAGGTAGCCTGGCAAAGGATATTGCCTTTCTCTTCCTCCTCACCTATGTTCATGAGAGCTACCCTTGGGTTTTGGATAGCATACACCGATTGGGCAAATAAGCTGCCCAGTACGCCAAATTGAAGCAATACCTCGGGCTTGCAATCGGCATTGGCGCCTACATCCAACAAAATACCCAAACCTCCTTTAAGTTTGGGCACAATGGTAGTCATGGCCGGGCGCACAACGCCCGGAATAGTTTTTACACTAAACATAGAACCCACCAGCATGGCGCCGGTATTTCCTGCCGATGAGAATGCCTGAATTTTACCTTCCTTAAGCAACTGAAAGCCAACCGAAATACTCGAGTTTGGTTTTTGTACAATTGCTTTGGTAGGATGTTCGCCCATGCCAATCACTTCGGTTGTATGCACAAACTCGAAATGATCGGGGCTAACATTATTTTCCTGAAGAATAGTAACCGCGGTGTCTTTATCTCCTATAAGTACCAGTTTTTGGTCGGCAGATAAAGCCTTATAAGCTTCGATTGCTCCTAAAACAGTTGCTTTGGGAGCATAATCACCGCCCATAATATCTAAGCCAATCTTCATTTTCAGAAAATAAACTTAGGCTACTGCTGCTTTCTCAATAAGTACTTTACCGTTATAGTAAACGTTACCATCAACAGTATAAGCCCTGTGCGGCAAGTGTATAGCACCGGTAGTTTGGCAAGTTGTTAAAGTTGGAAGCTCAGCTTTGTAATGTGTTCTGCGCTTATCTCTTCTTGATTTGGATATTTTACGTTTTGGATGTGGCATGATCCTGCTATTTTATTATTTATTTATTTTTTTGAGTACATCCCACCGTGGGTCTGTATCCTCAGTTTGTTCTTCGTTTCCGGCCAGGCTGTTTAGCCTGTCAAGCATTTCTTTATCACAATATGAAGTATTACCCTCATCATCGCATACCGATATAAATGGCATGGCAACGTTTATGTATTCATATATCAGCCCGGCAATATTAATCTCATGATCATTTTTGCTCAGGGTAATAATTTCGTCATCTTCATCAACCGGCTCCTCGCTAAACTTGGCAATTTGCTGTTCGGTTATATCCAGCGTTTGCGGATATTGGGCCAAACACCTGTCGCAGCTTGCATCAACGGTGCCTTTAATGTCAAAGTTCAGAATAATCATTGTCTCCTGCTTATCCAACTCAACAACGCACTGCAAGTTAGCCTTTTTAACCAGCGAATATTCAAATTCGTCAAAAAAAGCATCATCAACAGTAAAATCAAACCGGTGTTTCCCCAGTTTTAATCCCGTAAAAGGAATCGAATATGTTCTAAGCGATTTCAATGAGCAACAATTAGCCCGCAAATGTATGGAAAAATACCATAACTGGAAAGTGTTTTTTGAAAAAGGCAAAAGCGGGAAAGGCGAAAGGTGAAAGGTTAGTGGGCAACTGCTGCTATTATTGGTTGATGAGGTAGTTGGCGGGGGCAACTTATCAACGGGAGAGATTGGAGCTGCCTGGTTAAATACCTGACATGGATTCCTGTTTTTCCAGTTAAATGTATTCTTTATCTGGCGCTTTAATATTTGCTTATCTTAATAATTAATAAGAATATATATATTAATTTAGCATGCAACATCGGGTGCGATACATCAATCATTCATCACACGAAAACATTCCAATTATCACTTATTTTTTCTATCAATAATAACCACTAAACCCTAAAAATCATGATTCCCGAAACCCAGCACCAAGCAGACTCTCCCAAAACAACCATCAGCCTTGAGCTTGCCAAAATCCGAATTGACAGGTGGTTAAATGCCATGCTACAAATACCTGGCTTTAAAAAAAAACCGGAATCTATTCCACGAGCTATTTACATCTCCTTTGATGACATTGATGCATTAAAAAAAGAGTGTGAGCAATACTACTCAAAAGACACTCTGGTTGGCATCAGGGTTTATTTTGGGATAGCCGGCGAAACAATGCCCACTTCGGCAACGCCCGACGATATGCGCGGTCTTGTTGTACCTGTTTTAAAAGTACATTCATCGGCACCGCATACCGATGCAGTGCATAAGGATGCCAGCAACCCTAACCCGAACGATACCAATGTTTATGATTTTACATCACCCTGTCCTAAATATTGTGATCAACAAAGTGAACTATATGTGCCTGTTTCTTAGTTATATCATTTGTAAATGAATCATTTATATGTTACAGTTATAGTACCGGCAACTGTTTTGATACCCATAGGCGCCGGTTTAATAAAAACTGTTTACAAAGATCAACCCTCAAAAACAATACTGTTATACCTGCTATTTGCAGGTGTAACAGATGTTGCAGAGCGGATAATGGGGTTGCATAACGTCAATAATTTACCGCTACTGCACTTTTATACCATTGCAGAATATTTATTTATAATTAGATTCTTTCAATTGTCCATAAGCGAACACCGGGTCTCGTGGATAATCTGGGCCTTATTTATTTTATTCCCTCTATTGAGTGTGTTCGATTTTATTTTCATACAAAACATATATGAATACAATTCTTATCCGAGGCCGATTTCTGCACTAATTATAATTGGCTTGTGCATGTATTATTTTTTAAATTACAGTAATCAAGAAAACAGAATACCTTGGGCAACAATACCCGCAAATTGGATTGTAACCGGCTTATTAATATACTTTTCCAGTTCATTCGCTTATTTTGCTTTTTTAAATCTTATTACTCAAAAAGCGAGCGACAATCTCTATTTCATTTTCGGAGGTATCCACGCCACCCTTGTATTACTGATGTACCTCATGGTGGCAGCTGGTTTTTTACAGGTAAAAAATGAAGGATAATATTTACGTTTTATTAATGATAAGCATGGGCGGCGTGTTCATGCTGGTAGTATCGTTTGTGCTTATTTTTATCCGCAACCAAAACAACCTGTTAAAAAAGCAGCGCGAGTTACAACAGGCCAAACTCAGGCACCAGCAGGACTTGCTAAAAACCATCATTGTATCGCAGGAGGCAGAGCGCAAGCGCATTGGCCAGGATTTGCATGACGATGTTGGCACCGCCTTATCAAACCTGCGCATCACTATCGAAATGTTTAATGATGCTGCTACAAGCGCAGGCAGCGAGTTTTCAAACACTTGCAAATACCAGATAGATAAAATTGTACAGGATGTAAGGCATATCTCCCATAACCTATCGCCGCCAGGCCTTGAATTGTATGGTTTTATGGGAACTTTGGAAGATCTGGCCGAGTTCATCACTGCAACCGGCAAACTACAGGTAAACATTACCGATAACGCAAACCCGTTAACCGATAAGCTTAGTGCCGGTGTATCCCTATCTTTATACCGGGTTTTTGAAGAATTACTAAATAATACCCTTAAACACGCCAATGCCACGCAGGTAAATATTAATTTTGATATAGCAGACGATTATCTGCTGATTAGTTACCGTGACGATGGGCAGGGTATTGCTGCCTCCGATAAAACAAAAAAAGGAATGGGCAGGCAAAACATCGAAAGCAGGTTGGGCATTATAGGAGCGGCCTATGAGGATGATTTTCCAGCACACAAGGGATTTAATATGAACATCCGGCTTAAAACAGATAACATTTAATGGAGCCAGTAAAGGTAGCCATTGTAGACGATCAGAATATTTTCAGGCAAAGCCTGGCAGTACTGATTAACAGCGTACCCAATTTTGAGCTTGTTGCCGATGCCGGAAGCGCAGCAGACTTGCTCAGCATCTTGAAAACTATCCCTTCACTCCCCGAGGTGCTGTTGCTGGATATGAATATGCCCGGCATGAACGGCATCGAGCTTAATCAGCTGCTACAGGAACAATACCCGCAAATAAAAGTGATGGTGTTATCTGTACATTCGCAGGAAAGGCTTATCGCCAAAATGGTTTCGGCAGGCGCATCCGCCTATCTTTTTAAAAATTGCGATAAGGAGGAATTGATTACAGCGATACAAACCGTTCATCATACCGGCTTTTACATTAACCGGCAAACACTGGTAGCTATCCAAAATACCGCTGCCCGGCGTAGTAAAACCACAAACGTTTTCAGCACCTCGCCTTTTGAGCTTACCAACCGCGAAAGAGAGGTACTTGAGCTTATTTGTAAAGAATATGCCAGCTCCGAAATTGCCGAGAAATTATTCTTAAGCATACGCACCGTAGAGGGCCACCGTAACAACCTGCTCCTTAAAACCCAAAGCCGCAATACCGCCGGCCTGGTATTATATGCCGTTAAGCACCAGCTTATAGAGGTGATGTAACCCCGCATACGTACAATTACTTTAATACCCCGTATTACTACCTGATTTATATTAGCCGCATTACTGCGCTTAAACCGCCCGCCTATATCCCGTTACTTTGAAATGTCAAAACAAATAAGAAAGCGCTTTCAATCCTGGATGACAAAAAAGGCCGATACCGAAAAGCCTGAACAGAGTAGGTAAACTTAGCACAATCAAAAATCTACAACCATGAGTACAGAATTAGTAGCTTCTGAATCAGAAGCAACCCAAATCATCGATTATTTGAGAGGACAAGCAGTAAGCATTCTATCATCGGTATTAACCGAGCCCCTTACCGATTTTACCGTAACCAGCCCGGGCAACTTCCCCTATTATTATCAAAACCCAAGCAACCTCCAATTTAACGCCAACACTTACAGCTGGATATCGTCAAACCTGGCTGCCGGCGCAACGCCGGTACAACTGGATGCCTCATTTATTAACTACTACATCGAAGCTATTTCAAAAGTACAATACAAATTATCAAGCACTGATCAAATTGCACTTAACAATGCCCAAACAGCTGCTACCAACCAGCAAGTGGCACTGCTAAACCTTTGGAAAGCCATTTACACTAAGCTGCCTCCTGCTACAGCTACCCAGCAGCCTATTGATATTATCATGAGCACTATTGCCACTACCTGGGCACAGCCTGCTACCAACCTGTATGCTATTTCGCAAAGCAAAAACCTGCACGCTTTGCTCAATAACACGCCGGCCAGCGGTCAGCCTGTTTTACCAATATTGGCCAACTACCTGAACGCGCTGGGCAGCAGCGTATCATTACAAAACGCGGTTACCATGAATGCCGGCTACCTTACTACAGTGTTAGGTAACGTACAATCGGCTTCGGGTACAAATGGCGGTATGTTGCTGGATAACAGCACTACCGTTTACAACCCGGCTTACGCGGTAAGCACCCCGCTGTCACAAATCATTAATGGCCTGGCCGCAACAAGCAACAGTATTGATTTAAGCATGACCGTTACCCGCACCAGCGAAAGCGAGTTAACTGTAAGTATCAACGGCGAAACCAGTTTTGAAATCCCTGTAGATGATTTTTTAACCGTATCTGTTGATGCCAGCGCCAGCTATTTTAGCGATAGCATAGCCACGTCATCAAATAGCATTACTGTTAACATGAGTTTTACCGGTATTACCCTGGTAAACTACGGCCCGGTAATATTTGATTTGGCCACCGGTTTAAACTGGTACTGGATGCAGCCAATTACCGAAGCCATTGCCAACGGCTCATCAGATGTTTCGGGCTTTGTATTCTCGCCAGAACCAGGTATCGATTTTTCTGATGTCGGCCCCTTTGGCTTTACAACTGGCGTTGCTATCAGCAACTACCCATCCATCCAGATCACGGTAACCAGCGAGTCATTCCAAAGCATCCAGACTACCATAGAGCAGTCGGTATCGGTAGGTGTATCCTTCCTGGGTATCTCGCTGGGTGGCGGCTCCGAGTCTACTTATTCGCACAATGCCACCTCCAACAGTTCAGCATCAACGGTTACTATAACGCTTGATCCGCCGCCATCCATGATAGCCGGCACCAATGAAAGCTCAACCGGATGGATCCTTGGCGTAGAAACCAGCTACCCTGGTGCAACGCCAAACAATTTCGAGATAGCTGCAGCATTAGGTTACCCTGCGTATCAGCTTTATGAAGATAACGCCGGTAACACCTATTGCAGCTCAAAAAAAGTAAAAAGTCATGCGGTAGGCGCCCAATTTGTTAAAGCCTGCCTTGCAGCACACCCAGGTACCAGCTGCGACGGTAAACCGTGGTTAAGCAACAGCCAATCAGGCACTGTATGGCCATAATATTATTCCCTAAACCTATCTAACCCAACAGCCACCCTTTCGGGTGGCTGTTTTTTTGAGCAAGCACATTCAAAATTGTTGGCATTGTGTTCCTTTTACATGATATCACACCAATGGCCACTGGCAAACCGTACATCATGTAATTTTCGGCACCGGTCGCCCAGAGCGCCGGAGATAGGTGACTTGTACTTTACAACATGTCTTCCAGTTATAATGCATACACTAATTACAACAGTAAGAACTTATTTTGAGGGCACCCGATTCCTTTTAAAGCAATTGTACCCCGAATATATCTGCCCCTACGGCTAAGCTTGTACAGTATAATCCTAAAGCTCAGTCCCCCTTCTAGCGTGCTTCTGTAAAAAAATTAAACCTTTTCCTACGCTTACGGCTGGTTGCTATAAATTTCAACCATACATTAATTCCCTTTTAAACTAATACGTATAACACTCAATGAATACGGCGGTACCGTGTAACTACCCAGTTGCGCTACGCTGATTTCGGCATGCGAGGGCACGATATTTTTGGGCTGATCGATGGTGTTTTTGTCAGATGGCTGGCCTTGCAGCACGTCAATTGTGGCCTTAGCGGCTGCTATATCCAAACCCGAAAGGTTTGCCCGGGCAGTTGCAGCCTGCGGGCCGGCGTTCACTACTTTTAAAATAATATCGCCGTTTTTACTGTTTTGCACGCATGATGCTGCCAGGGTTGAGTCGGCATGGGCGCCGGGCTGGTTAAATGATATAATATTGGGGATGTATACATCGCCCTGGTTAACCGAGAATAATTGCTGTACATAGTAATTCACCGTGGGCGCGAGGGTTTTATTATCAAAATAAATGAGGTTGGGGTTCCAGGAGGTATGTTTAAGGTTGGCCACCAGCGGCGCGTAGGATGCCATTTGCACAATATCGCCGTTTCGCTCAAGGCTGGTCATAAAGGCGGCTTCCGAAAGCGCGTTGATGAGGGCATTGCCCCATGATGCATATTCGCCAATATATACCTTTGATTTTGGCCGGCGATAGCTGTCATACCGGCTATTGTTTTTCAGGAACCATTCGGGTTTTTCGTAAAAGTGTTCGTCTACAACAGGCACCGAAAGCTGGTCGGCAAACTTCCATCCAAGATCATAATCTTCACCTGCTGGTGAAGGGCCTACCGTGCCTACGATGGTAATTTCGGGATGTTTTGCGCGCACTGCATCATATATCATTTTAAAGCGGTCCCTGAAATCGTTGGTTTGCTTGTCCTCGTTGCCAATGCCCACATACTGCAGGTTAAAGGGTTTTGGATGGCCGGCCGCCGCCCGTTTGGCGCCCCAAACCGAGGTAACCGGCCCGTTGGAATATTCTACCAGGTCGAGCACATCCTGGATGTAGCTTTTCATTTCCGTCAAAGGGATACCTTTTTGGCCGGTACCACCTATTCGCCAGGTACCACCCGAGTTTTGACAGCTTACGCCTGCAGCCACTACGGGCAGCGGTTTGGCGCCAATATCCTCGCAAAATCTAAAATACTCATAAAAGCCCAGGCCGGTACTTTGATGATAATTCCAGATGTTGCGCTGCTGTACACGCTGCTCCACAGGGCCAATGGTATGTTTCCAGCGGTATATATTATTAAGGCCATCGCCATGCACCAGGCAGCCACCCGGAAAACGGAGAAACTTAGGCTGAAGATTGGCCACAGCCTGGGCAAGATCGGCCCGTAGCCCGTTCGGCTCATTTTTAAAAGTATTGCGCGGAAACAGGGAAACTTCGTCGATTGCCAATACCGAACGCTGCCGGGCAAGTACCGTGAGGTTTGCCGAATCGGCGCTTGCTGTGGCAACAATGGTTCCGGTGTATTTTTTCCACGAACCAGCGTCGGTCCGGAACGAAAATGTACCATATATAGCGCCCTTGTCTCCGCGCAGCTGCACCTGCATATCAACAGGTTTGGCCGATATTTGCCTTACGTAAACAGAGAAATCATATTTCTGGCCGGCTATGATATTGATGCCATCGTACCCGGCATTGGTAATGCCCACACCCTGCTGCCCGGCATCGTCGATATTCAGCTGCACATAGTGCGGGTTATTGGGGTGCAGGGGTTTGGCTGTTTCTACAGATATGGTACCGTAACCATAGCCCTCTGTAGTGTACTCCCAGGCGGTTAGCGGGTTCCATGTTTTCCTGTCGCTGGCGCTGTACTCAAATGACCTGTTCTGAATAAGCTCAGCATACAGCCCGCCGTCGGCCGCGTAGCTCAGGTCTTCAAAAAACACCCCAAACAGATCCTTGCTGATAGGTTTGGCACCCGAAATTTTAGTTTTTTTCGCACCTAAAGAAGCGCTACCCTGGCCACTGGCCAAATCAGTAATAAACAACAGGACCAGGCATAGCACTGGCCAAACACGCTTAACAGACATCAGGTTTAATTTTTGAGGTTTATAATAATTGTGTAAAGAACAATTATTAACAAATATATGCCTTTTTGCGATAAATAAAAATTAGCCTTGTTTTTTTGGGGTGAAACATTGCAACAGACATAGTATACCTACCGGTTATTATTATTGTATTTTCAACAATTATAATGTTAGTCTTACCTATTTTTGAGCTCGTTATCAAAAAGCATTTTTTGAATTTCATATTTTGACATAAGCGCCCTCGTTCAACCAAAACAACACACGAACACTTAAGCAACTGATTACAAACACAATAAGGACTTACCCCCGAACAGTGCATGTTAAAAGCGAACGCTTGTACACAAATCACCTGATTATCGTCAACGGTCCCGACATGGTACTCCGCCCATGTTTAGGGTTGATGATGTAGTAGTATACACCACCCGGCACTGCGGTACCATTGTAAGTGCCATCCCATGGAACCGCGTACCCTACCGAGGCAAATAGCCTGGCGCCGTAACGGTTATAAACCTCTACGGTACAGTTGGTGTAGGTATTCAGATATTTGATATTCCATTGATCATTAACGCCATCGCCATTGGGCGAGAAAGCATTAGGCACCACCGGCCCCTGCAATACCGAAACATTCACCTGCCCGCTTACCGAGCAGCCCGAGCTGTTGGTTACCGTGAGTGTATAGGTAATATTATCGGTAGGTGTAACCGTTGGGTTTAGCAAAGTAGCATCGTTAAGGTAAGTAGCCGGCGACCATAGATATGTAAGCCCTGTACCCGTCGCTGTAGCCGGCAGCTTGGCGGTTCCGCCCGATAATACCGTGATATCGGGACCTGTAGTAATAACCGGGATGGGATTTACGGTAATACTTTGACTTGCCGTAACCGGGCAGGAATTGGTGGCCGTATAAACGTAAGTTATCGTAAAAGTGCCGGCACCTGATACAGTTGGATCAAATATACCGGCGCTACTTACCCCTGTGCCTGAGTATACCCCCGTACCGGCTACGCCAGCGGTTTCCTGGGCTGCTAATTGTACAGTGCCGCCATTAACACACACTGCCGATGGCGCCGTAAAAGTTATATCCGGCACGGCAAGCAGCGTAATGGTTTTATCCATAATGGATACGCAGCTACCGCCGGAATAAGCAACCATGCGCACCTGGTAGTTTCGCGAGGCTGGCGTATAGAAAGCAGTATAGGTGTGATTATACATTTTGCCATAGCTTGGGCTTTCGTCGGTTTCAACGGTACCCGGATTGTTCCCATAATCGTAGTACCACTCTACTTTGGTAATGCTGCCAAAATCAACCGCAGACGTATTGGTGAAGTTTACCTGCTGATCGCTGCACAGCGCTGATGTATTGGCTACGGTGAATGACGCTACAGGTATAGATCCATTTACCGTAAAACCTTGGGTAATGGTAGATGTACAGCCACTTGCCGATGTTACCGTAAGCGTAACCTGGTACACCGCCGCCTGGGTATATTTATGCGATGGATTTTTTTGGGCGGATGTATTGGGATTGGCGGCAGTTGCATTGGCATCACCAAAATCCCACAAATAGGTAAAACTCCCGGTGGTGTTATCGGCAATAGTGCTGTTATCCGTAAACGTAGCCGATGCATCGGCCAGGCAAACATCGGGCAAGCTGAATGCCGCTACGGGCAACGGGCTTACCGTAAGGCTTTTTGTAAGCGTGGCTGTACATCCACCCGTATTGGTGATGGTAAGTTTTATACTATAAGTGCCGGCATTGGCGTACAGGTGGGTAAAAGCTGTATTGGTGGTTTTGGTTTCGGTTGTGCCGTCGCCGTAATCCCAAAGCCAGGCTGTAATTGTGCCGGTGCCTGTTGTTGATTGATCGGTAATGGTAACTGCCTGGGTTAAACAATCGGGCATGGTAAAGCTGAACGCCGCTACAGGCAGCGCATTGATGGTTACGGTTTTGGTGGCAACCGATGGTGTACAACCGGTATTGCCCGTTACGGTAAGCGTTACTGTATAAGTACCTGTTTTAGCATAGGTGTGCGTAGGGCTTTGCAACGCCGACGTTTGCCCGTCGCCAAAGGTCCAGGCCCATGATTGTATTGTTGATCCGTTGGTTACGGAAGCATCAGTAAATACGTTTGCGGTACCCAGGCATGTTTGAGCGGTAGTAGTAAATGCGGCCACCGGTGCCGGGGTAACTATTAGCGTTAAATTATTGGATGCCACAACGCAGCTGGCCGAAGTAATATTTGCTGTTATAGCCGAAACCAGGCGGTACAGGTAAGTGCCCGCCGTGGTAGGGGCCGTAATGGTATACGCGGTAGCTGTACTGGCGGTACTTAGGTCTGTCCAGCTGCCGTTGGTATACATTTGTAGTTTTTGCACGTACCCGCTGGCCAGTGTACTGGTAGCATTAATAGTATATGTTTGTGCCGAACCCGCGCAGGTGGTTTCGGTACCCGTGGTTGAACCGTTGAAAACCGCCGAAACCGTTGAGCCATAAGGACTAAAGGTAATATCATCTACTGCGAAGTCGTTGCCCTGCGTGCCGCTGGCATTACTTACCAGTTTAATTACCACGTCGCCTGTGCCCGCGGGTAAGGTGAAGTTTGCCGTGTAATTATGCCATACATTGCCAGTGGGCACATCGCCGGTTGATACGCCCGTTCCCAATTCGGTTACACCGTCGGCGGCGTAAATGTGAAAAACCATATTAGGCAGTATACCACCGGTTGATAGTAAGTTTTTTATCCAAACGCCAAACTGATATTGAGTATTGCCGCAAAGGCCGGGGACTGTGCGGGTATAAACCGTGCCCGCCTGTACGTTGCCGTTTACTACCATCATGTAGCCGTTGCTATTGCCTGTTGTTTCGTAGTCGTGGTCATAACTGGTTACAAAGCCGCCGTGTACCGTGGTATTGCTTTGGTTGGTTATGGTGTAATAGTTTTCGCCTATTTGCCCGCTGGCGCTATAAACATAGGTGGTAGATCCTGAATCGGCCGAAAGCGCGCCGGCCCTGGAGGCGGTGCCCGAGCCAAAGGTTATTTTAACTACCGGGTCGCCCAGGCTTTGTGCCTCGGCCTCGTGGAATGAAAACAAGGTGAACAGAAAACAGGCGATAAGGGCAAGCAGTTTGCCGGGCTTTAAAGTAAACAACATCTATAAGCACAATTAATTATGGTGGATTGGCGCAACAGTGCACAGCCAATCTGTACTAAAGATGTTGTAACATAGGCGTATTTACAGTAATGTATCGATTAACTGGCTGTTTCAATCGGTAAATGAAACACATCATTTAAACTAAAACAGGTTTAAGGGCTGGGCAGGTTTTATTTGTTGATTTATAGGTGCCGGTAACGGGTGGGTAATCATGTGCCTACAGGCTTTTTAGGTACATGAATATACCCCCGTAAAATTACCCGGCAATCTTATAAATAGCCATGATTAGTATCATTTTGCTTAATGGCTTCAGGCATATTTAGATATTTAAGGGCTACTACCTTTGACCTATAATTAAAAATCAAACAACATGAACAAATTATTATTATCCGTTTTTACAATATTAATGATAGCCTCTTTAAGGAGTTTCGGTCAACAGAAAAATGAGTGGGATATACGTGTTCGCGGTGTATATGTTGCGCCGCAGGAAAGTGCAACTATTGGTGTAATTGGAGGTGGTATCAATATCAGCAAGGTTGTTATCCCCGAAATTGACTTTACGTACTTCTTTATGAAGGATTTTTCGGCCGAACTGATACTGGGCACATCAAGGCATAAAGTAAACAGTACGGCCTCAAATTTAACGGCTATTGGCGGCAGTTCATCTGCCGACGTTAGTTTGGGTAAGGTTTCCTTGCTGCCTCCAACGCTTACATTGCAATATCACCTACCAACGGGTATCGCATTTAAACCCTATATAGGCGCAGGTGCCAACTACACCATTTTTTATAACGCCAACGCGGGCGAGGTGGTAAAAAATGTTAGTTATCAGAATAAATTTACCTTCGCTACCCAGTTTGGGTTCGACTATGACTTGAATAAGAAGTTTTTTTTTAACATAGATGTTAAAAAAGTGTTCCTATCCACCAATGCAACAGTTGATGCATCTAATTTAACACCGGCATCAAGCCCCGAACTGGCGCCTACCCTGGCAGGCATTAAAGCCGACGTTAAAATTAATCCTTGGCTCATCGGTGTAGGTTTTGGTGCCCGATTTAAATAAACACCAGGTATCGATATAAATAAACCACCACTTACAAACCACCGCGGGCAACCGGCTTACGGTGGTTTTCCATTTTACATATAAGCTTGTTTAATAAAAAAGCCCTGCATGTCGATGCAAGGCTTTTAGTAATATGATTAACAGGCCGGTTAAGACATTTTTAACTTCTTTTGAATGTCGGCAACGTAGCCTTTAAATTTTTTGTCGGTATCAATCAAATCTTCTACAGTTTGACAGGCATAAATCACGGTAGAGTGATCGCGGCCGCCAAAGAAATTACCTATTGATTTTAATGAGCTTTTAGTATGCGCCTTGGCCAGGTACATCGATATCTGGCGGGCCTGCACAATTTCGCGTTTGCGGGTTTGTGATTTCACCATCTCTATAGGTACTTCAAAATATTCGCAGACAAGGCTTTGAATATACTCCATCGAAATTTCTTTTGAGGAGTTCTTCACAAAGTTTTTCAACATTTGTTTAGCAAGGTTCAGGTCAATCTCCTTGCGATTTAAGGTTGATTGTGCCAGTAACGATACCATGGCGCCTTCCAGTTCGCGCACATTGTTATCAATATTATGGGCTACGTATTCAATAACATCATTTGATAGTTCGATACCATCCTGGTAGATCTTATTTTTAAGGATAGCCATACGGGTTTCCAGATCAGGGATCTGTAAATCGGCCGAAAGGCCCCATTTAAAACGTGATAACAGGCGCTCTTCCAAACCAGCCAAATCCTTTGGCGCTTTATCTGACGTAATGATCAGTTGCTTGCCGCTTTGGTGCAGGTGGTTAAAAATGTGGAAGAAAAAATCCTGGGTTTTTTCTTTACCGGCAAAGTTGTGCACATCGTCCATGATAAGTACATCAATGGCCTGGTAAAAGTTAACAAAATCGTTAATGTTATTATGTTTAAGTGCGTCTACAAATTGCTGTGTAAATTTCTCGCACGATACATAAAGTACCAGTTTATCGGGCAGTGAACGTTTTATTTCGTTACCTATGGCCTGGGCAAGGTGTGTTTTACCTAAACCAACGCCACCATAAATCATCAACGGGTTAAATGAAGTACCCCCAGGTTTCGCGGCCACAGCGTACCCTGCCGACCTGGCCAGGCGGTTACAATCGCCTTCAACAAAATTTTCGAAGGTGTAGTTTCTATTCAGTTGCGGGTCAACATTTAACTTTTTGAGGCCGGGTATCACAAAAGGATTTTTGATGTCCTTATTAATAGAGATAGGGATCGGCATCGATTGATTTTTTGACTCGGCTCCATTTCCGTTCGAAGGCATATTAGTTGTATAGGGTTTACTTGATGATGATTGCTCAACAACAATATTGTACTCTAAACGTCCTTCATCGCCCAATTGTTTTTTAATCGTTTTGCGTAATAACCCTACGTAGTGCTCTTCAAGCCATTCGTAAAAAAACAAACTTGGTACTTGTATCGTCAAGACACTCCCTTCCATTCTCAAGGCTTTTATCGGCTCGAACCAGGTTTTAAAGCTCTGGGCCGGTATGTTGTCCTTTATGATCTGAAGACAGCTATTCCAAACGTTAGTACAAGTTTTTTCCATAGTAAATATAAGTAATTATTTGATTTCCAACCCCTCAGTCAACTTCTTTCGGGACTGTAACGGAACATCAAATGTGTCCAAAAAAAGTGTATAAAAAAATTAAATTTTCACTTTTTTAACATTTTGCAAGTTATCAACAAAAGTTGTTTTTAAGTATAAAGTTTGTATGTAACGCAATGTTTTATAATAAAAAATGCAATTGAATTATTTTTAAATTAATTTTTCACCTTTTGATTAATGCCTTAAAAATCACCAAAATAGCTCCCTTTGTTTTGCCGTTTTTTGGCAAAATAAAAGCAATTGTATGGCCATTTTAGCCTTTTATCTTGCGCTAAAAACTAAAGCACTGGTTTAATGCTCATTAAAAATAAAAGCTGTTCTTTTGTTAATTATGGCACGATATCCACACAAATCCTAATGCCTCACCCGCGATACTAATATTCCCCAAAAACCCCTCGCAGTATATCCGCGATTTCTCCTAAGGTAGCATAATTCTCAACCGAAGATACTATAAAAGGCATTAAATTTTCTTTGCCTTCTGCTGCTATTCTTAATAGTTGTAAAGTTGTTTCAACAGCGTGATTGTCCCTTTTGTTTTTGAGTTTTTTAATTTTTTCTATCTGCGTTTTTCGAATGGAGTCATCAACTCTGAAAACACCCGAGGGAGCATCTTCAATCTGGGTAAATTTATTTACTCCCACAAGAATTTTTTCACCGTTTTCGATATCAATCTGGTACTGATACGCTGACGCGGCTATCTCCTGTTGAATGTAATCCTGCTCTATGGCTTTAACTGCGCCGCCCATGGCCTCTATCTTATCCAGATATAATTGCGCAGCGGCTTCTACCTCGTCGGTCAGGGCTTCTATAAAGTATGAGCCTGCCAGCGGGTCTACAGTATCGGTAACTCCACTTTCGAAGGCGATGATCTGTTGGGTGCGCAGGGCTATTTTAGCAGCGGCTTCAGTTGGCAGGGATAGTGCCTCGTCGTAGCCATTGGTATGCAGCGATTGGGTGCCGCCTAATACAGCGGCCAGGGCCTGGTTACTTACCCTTATAATGTTGTTAAGTGGTTGCTGTGCCGTTAAGGTTGACCCACCGGTTTGGGTATGAAAACGCAGTTTTTGCGCACCGGCATCGGTTGCACCTAATTCTTTGGTAATATGCGCCCACATTCGCCTTGCAGCCCTGAACTTGGCTATCTCTTCGAAAAAGTTATTATGACAGTTAAAAAAGAACGAAAGGCGTTTGGCAAATACATTTATATCCAGTCCTTTTTCAAGTGCCGCTTTTAAATAGGCTTTTCCATTGGCCAAGGTAAAAGCCAGCTCTTGCACTGCTGTTGAACCGGCCTCGCGAATGTGATAGCCCGAAATAGATATGGTGTTCCACTTGGGCACCTCCTTGCTACAGTACTCAAACACATCGGTAATTAACCGCATGGATGGGGTTGGCGGATATATATAGGTACCCCGCGCCGCATACTCCTTTAATATATCGTTTTGAATGGTGCCCGAAATCTGGCTCAGGTCTGCCCCCTGTTTTTTTGCTAACGCGATGTACATGGCCAGCAAAATAGCTGCGGTGGCATTAATGGTCATGCTGGTGGTAATATCCTTAAGCTGGATACCATCAAACAATATTTCAATATCCTCCAGCGAATCGATGGCGACGCCAACTTTACCTACTTCGCCTTCGGATAGCTCATGGTCGCTATCGTATCCAATCTGCGTGGGCAGGTCAAAAGCTACCGAGAGGCCGGTTGTGCCCTGGCTTAATAAATAATGATACCGCTTGTTTGATTCTTCAGCCGTTGAAAACCCGGCGTACTGGCGCATTGTCCAGGCTTTGCCCCGGTACATGTCTTTTTGAATGCCTCGTGTAAAAGGGAACTGGCCAGGCAGTTCGTCCATTTTGGAGGGTTCGGTGTAAACCTCCCTTATTTCTATACCCGATGTAGTGCTGAATTTTTTAGCCATGCGGTTTAAAATAATTCTTCCAGGTCCTGCCTTACCAGGTTAATGGCTATCTCATACGGATCATCTTCCAGCTGGCTTAGGTGAATAAGCACGGTTTTGCTCAAATCCATGGCGGTGGCGTTTTGGGGAAGGCCTTTTACCGCGTTATTTACCAGGCTCAGGGTATCATCCTTCACCCTTTTCATAACAGCCCAAACCCGGCTGCTTACATAAATTTGCTGGGTAACGTTATGCTGAAACTCGGTACGGATTTCGTTAACGATAACAATATGTAAATCGGCAGCCGAAAGGCCACCCGCGTTAAGGCGGATAAGCATATTGGCCGGGTTAATACGATCAATAAATAACACAACGCGCTCGTAGGCCTGTAACCGTAAAGGCAGGGTTTGGCTACTTACACTGCGCTTAAGCTCCAGCAGCTGCACCTGGTTTTGTTTATCAAGATATGGCTTAACCAGGTAAAAGGCTATCCATATAACTCCGGCACCGGCTACCGTAAACTTTAAAATATCAAGTAAATATTGGGTTGTAAGCATGGTTATTAAAATGTTATACAGAGGTCATAAAATAGCTGTGGATGTAAAAATCCACATTTTACCTTATATTTGTATAGTTAAATATAAAATAAGATGAGTACTGCTGTTGAAATTTTACCGGTATCATTTACACCGGGCGCCGTTAAGGAACTTTTTAAGTTAAAGGATCAACAAGAGATTGGCGATGAATTTGGCCTGCGTGTTGGTGTTGAGGGTGGTGGCTGCTCGGGCATGAGCTACGTACTGGGTTTTGACCAGAAAAAGGATGGCGACCAGGAATTCATTATTGATGGTATAAAAGTATTTATGCACAAAGCCCACGGCATGTACCTGATGGGTATGCAGATAGATTTCCAGGATGGCTTAAACGCCCGTGGCTTTACATTTAACAACCCTAACGCTGCAAGCAGCTGCGGTTGCGGAACATCATTCTCGGTATAAGGATAGAGCCAAGATTCAAGACGAAGAATATCAACGAGTGGATTAGATATAACGTAATCCAAATCGATATTTTCTATCAGCCAGGTATACAGGCAGCCCAATGGGTTGCCTTTTTGCTTTCCTCACAGTATTCTATCAATAGTTTTTTTCATCCAATATGGAGCGCTGGGCGATCGCCCAACCCAATGCATAGCTACCTTTCCTGTTTTATCAAGTATAAGATTGGTAGGGTAAAGTTCGATGCCATATCGTTTGGCCAAAAAGCCGCCTTCGGCTATAATCTGATAATTGAAAGGCGTATCATCCATGAATTTTTTTATATAGCTTTTTACATCCAGCGATACAGATACAAAGACAACATTATCATTCCCCTTGTAGCGGGCAACAACATCATTTAACTCGGGCACTTCCTGCATACAACCCGGACAGCCAATAAAGAAAAAGTTGAGTACAACAACTTTGCCGCGCAAATCTTTCAATGATATTCTGTTTCCGTTGATGTCATGACTGTTGAAAGATGAAATCTCTTCCCCTACTTTAAAATAAGCCGATTCGTTGGGTTTAGGCCAGGCGGACATATAGTCGTAAGGGTCGCCGGGCGGCGTAGTTAGCGCGGGCGTTTCCGTGGCATTATCTTCCTTTGATGCCGGAGCAGTGTGAATAATGTTTGGGGGTTGGTTGCCTTTTATAATTATAAACTGATTATTAATATTATTCCAATCCGCGGGCCAAATGGAATATTTCCTGCTAACCACCAACTTATTCCATTCTGCCATGGGGTATATCCTCCCGGTCGAATCTTTAACCACCGATTTTTTATCCAATGCCCAGCTTATGGTTTTTGTGCTTGTTTTAACAGCATCCTGGGCGTGGGACACCGCGGTAAGGGCGGTTAGCATAATCAGTAAGCAGATGTTTCTGATCATAAATGAGGCATCCGTGTAAACATTTAAGGATTGTAATTTCATAAGGCGGTAAACTAACGGTAAGATATTATTTATTGAGCAAATAGTCAATGGTATTAACCCGCAAATTTGATTATTGCACCCGCAATAAAAACATTTTTGATGCTGTAACAAATTGGTATAGTGCTTAGTCATACGGGCAAGTTTTTTATTTTGATAGCATGCCGGTAAAAACCTCCTACAGAGAAAATATTTCGATAGCGTTACAATCCATTGCCGGTAACAGGCTGCGTACATCGCTTACGGCTTTAATTATTGCTATCGGTATAATGGCGCTGGTAAGTATATTAACGGCCATTGAGGGAATACGGCAGTTTACCAATGATGCCTTTGCCGATTTGGGCGCCAATTCTTTCACCATTCAAAACCGTGGCGAAGGGTTGAATTTTGGTAACGGCGGCCACCGCAAAATGTACCCGCCCATTACTTACGACCAGGCCGATCGTTTTAAAAAAACATTTAAACTGCCCGTTATCATTGCTGTTAATATTGATGTTACCGGCACCGCAGTTGCTAAATTCGGCAGCGAAAAAACAAACCAAAATATTTCGATATCCGGATCAAACGAAAACTACCTGGCCACCAGTGGGAAAAAACTCTCTTTCGGGCGTAACTTTTCAACTTCCGAGCTGGAGCATGGTTCAAACGTGGTACTTATTGGCGACGAGATTAAGCAGAAGCTTTTTAAGCACTCCGACCCGGTTAACCAAAACGTTTTTATTGGCGGCAACAAGTATAAAATAGTTGGCGTAATTGCCTCAAAAGGTTCAAGTTCATTTGGTGGCGATAAGTTTTGCATTATCCCGATATTAAAAGCCAAGCAAATTGACACCAATAGAAATGCGTCCTACACAGTTACCGTTAAAGTAAAAGGCCCCGGTGCTTTGGACGCTACCATTGGCGAGGCTACTTCGTTGTTCAGAAATGTACGCAGCCTGAACGTAGCCAACCAGGATAATTTTGAAATATCACGAAGCGATTCGATCCAGAAAGAGTTATCCGGTCAGCTGGCCGGGATTACCGCTGGTGGATTTGCCATTAGTATCATAACGCTGATTGGCGCCGCCATTGGGCTTATGAATATTATGCTGGTATCGGTAACCGAACGCACCCGCGAAATTGGTGTGCGTAAAGCCATAGGCGCCACACCGGCCGTAATACGTAAACAGTTTTTAATTGAAGCTATAGTAATATGCCTTATAGGCGGGGCCGCGGGTATAGTATTAGGTATGGCCGCCGGTAACGTCATCGCGGTTCAGATAAGCGGAACCTTTGCCGTACCATGGGGATGGCTAATATTCGCGGTTGTACTTTGTACATTCATTGGGTTGATATCTGGTTACTACCCGGCTAAAAAGGCCGCAAAGTTAGACCCGGTTGAAGCCCTGCGATACGAATAAGCAGAAGGCTTAAGGCTGAAAGCGGGAATAAAAATGAATAACCCACTGTAATTCTTATCATAATAAAAATGCCGCAAGTTGTTAACAAGCGGCATTTTGCATTAATACGTATTTTTAATTATCCGCCAAACTTCAGCCAGATAAAATAGCCTATCCAAAGCACGGCGTTGGAATATATGCCTGCCAGTACATCGTCCATCATTACACCGGTACCACTGGGCAGGGCTTCCATTTTTCGGATACCAAGCGGTTTAACAATATCAAAAAAGCGGAACAGTACCAGCCCGCCCAATAAAAAGTAAAGATTTTGCGGCAAAAATAACACCGAGATGAGCATACCGGCAACTTCATCTATCACCACGCGCGAACTATCTTCGCCCCAATCCGGCTCAACCTTGTTGCTCACGTATACCCCCCAAAGAGTGATCAAGATAGTTATTGCCAGTAAATAAAACGGATTTTGTAAAGCGGAAAATTGCCACAACAGCCAAATGCCGCCGCAGGTAACTATAGCTGCATAAGTGCCCCCGCCTTTTAAAAAACCGATGCCGAATATCGAGGCTATTATTTTGTTAAAGTTCATTGTCGTTCGTTCATTTGTTCATTGGTGCGTAGTTTGTTAGCCTAACTTACGGCTGGCCATTTTTGCCAACTGCTAACTGAAAACCGCCAACTGAACTACTGGTTATCCAAAACGTCTTCGGCAGCTTCGGCTACTTCCGGTTCGATGGTGTGGCGTTTGGGGAAGTTGAATAGCAGCGATGTTAATACAGGTATAATGAATATGGCTACGGTAAATACCGATGTAGCTATATCTGCACCCTCGCCTTCCATCATTTTGGAGAAACCCGTTTCCGGGTAAAAGTGGATGTATAATGATGCTGATAACTTTAAGCCTAGTACACCTATTACAATAAATGCTACAGTCTCCAGGAAAGTAAATTTTTCCATCAGCTTAACAAAGGCCTGGGCAACAAAACGCATAGCCAGTATACCGATAAATACACCTATGTAAATCAAAACCACGTGATCTGTAAAAGCTACTGCAGCGAATACGTTATCAATAGAGAAGGCCAGGTCCATTAATTCAACTAATGCAACGGTGGCCCAAAATACCCCAAATACACCTACTGTTGATTTATATAGCCAGTTTTTGCTTTTGTCAACTTCTTCTCCTTCGCCACCTGCGTTTGCAGCCTGAATTTTACCTTTAAAATAATCAAAGCAAAGATATAACAGGTATAAGCCTCCAATAGGTTTTAGCCACCATATTTTTACCAACCATGCGGCCAGGAAAAGGCAAACGCCGCGCAATACATAAGCGCCAATGATACCATAACGTAAAGCTTTTTTACGCTGATCTTTCGGAAGATCGAGCACCATCGTTGCAAGCACGGCAGCGTTATCTACAGATAGCAAACTCTCTATCAGGATCAGGTTTAAAATAATGAGCAGGCCGGCTTTAATGTCGGGGCCTAATATTGTATGTAAATCCATATAAACAGGTAATGTGTTTTTGTTAAGGTTAAATAAACTAAATTAAATCGGTATTGAGCATGCTTTTTAAAATATTGGCTTGCACATCAATATTGCTGATATTATCCAGGAAGGTGATATCCGAGATTTTTTTATAATTATCGGCAAGCAGGGCGGCAATCTCTAGCGGCATGTTGGCTTTCATCGCAGCGGCGTTGCCTTCAAGCCTGTCGTTCTTGTCTTTCAGTTCATACATCAGCCGCTCTTTTTTCGACATATTGGTGGTCATATCCAGTCCGGCAATTTTTGCAACGTCAAAAAACACAAACAGGTTATCTCCTGGCGCATATATAAAATACCTGTCTGCATCAATAAATTTGTAAACCTCAATAACCTGTGCTCCCGATTTTAACCCGCAATAAAATTCTGTTTTAAAATCATATTTGCACAACACCCCCATCAGCTTACGCTGAATTTTGGCGTATTCATTTTTGTAAACATCAGCCAGGCTAAAGGCCGTCACCTCTTCCATCAGATCGGTGCTGATGGTGTAAAAAAAATCAGCCGCAAACCTTGAGCTAAAGGCGTTGATGTTTTTGGACAACGGATTTTCTGTTGAACTGTCCGACAATACCTGGAACAGCTTGCGCAACGACAAATTGATCTTGAGTGCCTGCCTTTGCTTTTCGAGGTTGAAGTTCGCAAGTGTATAAGTGGGATCGTTCAGTCGCTCAATCATTTCACGGTTAATCTGAATCTCGTCAAACAACAGACTTACATTGGTCTCGTTGTTCTTTTTGATCTTTCGGAGTAGATCTATGAGGCTTTGTGTAAACTGGAGGTGGAACAGGTCGAGTTTATTGATATCCAACTCGGGGTTGGCCTCAAACAGTTTATGGATCACCTGGCTGCGCAGGTAAATTTTATAAATCATATCGTCGCCAAAAAATACAGAAAGCAGTTGCAGCTTACTGAGCATCCGGTTACTCTGATTTAAAATATTTAACCTGTTTTCGTCCATGAATTAAGTACAAATTTACGAAAAAAGAAACCCCACCCAAACCCTCCCCCGAAGGGGAGGGCTTTAAATGCAAATCGCCTGTGAGGACACAGGCGATGGGGAAATTATGTCATTGCGAGCGCAGTGCGGCTATTACATAAAGGACGACGGGGCTTCGCTTACGCGTTAGTCACATGCTTTTTCAAYTCTGTTTCCAGTGTCTGTAATTCGGTGTTAAGTACCTTCCTGTTGGCAGTACCTTCATCGTGAATTCGTTTTACCTCGGTAAGGGTTTCAATCAGCGATGCTGTTGTGCGTTTCAGCGTATCCAGGGATACTACCGTTTTTTCGTTCTCGCGGGCAACGTCGATGCTGTTTTGTTTAAGCAGCTCGGCATTTTTTTGCAGGATGGTGTTGGTGGTGTCTGATATCTTTTTCTGCATCTCCACATTTTCCTTTTGCCTGTTTAGGGCAACGGCAATGGTGAGTTGGTTTTTCCAAACCGGGATAGTGGTTGATACGATAGATTGCGCTTTCTCGGCTATGGTAGTGTTATTGCTTTGCACCACGCGAATTTGCGCCAATGATTGCATCATGATAAACCTTACTACCTTTAAATCGGCAAGGCGTTTATCCAGGCGGTTCACAAAATCGCGCAGGTCGGCAATTTCGTAATCGTTATAGGCTGATGGGTTGGCGTCCATTTGCGCCAATTGCTCGTTTAGTTCATTGTACTTTAACTGGCCCGAGATAATCAACTCCTCCATTTGGTGGATGTAAGTTACGTTACTGTCAAACATGGTTTGCAACGAACTGTTATCCTTTAGTGAATTAACACGACCAGCCTTTATTTTATTGGTTATCTTATCGATGTTGTTGATAACGGTATCGTATTTCTGGAAAAGCTTTTTGGCATCAAACACCAGCTTTTTCATGAAAGGGATATGTGAGATAAATGAGGTGAACGCATTTTGGTTCAGCTCATCTACATCAATATAGTTCAGTTCGGTAAGCAGGTCGTTTATCAGCAAACCAACTTCGCCGGAGTTATAGGTACGTACCGATGTTAAAAAGTTGTTACTATACTTCTCCATCGAAGCCTGCACATCGGTGCCATAGTTCAGGATGGAGTTAACATCCTTAGGGTCTAGGGCCTTGGCTACCTCACTATATTTTTGAACTTCGGTAGGCGTAATGTTAGCTAAATCTACATTGCCCTCCTTATCCAGCAATTTTACAGGAGTAGTTGTTCCCGGTGCCGGAGTTATATCCAGGGTAACCGGGGTTATATTTATCGGGGTGTTATTTGGTGCGCCTTCCATTTTCTTGAGTTTTAAGTTATGGGTATTGAGTTATGAGTTGTAAGTAATGATTTGATTATTCGGTTTTAGCTTCTACTAAAAACTCATAACTCACCACTCAAAACTATTATAAATAATTATTGGTAACAGTTTTAACGGTTTCTTCCAGTTTGCGGTCGCGGGTTGGTTCGCCAATGGCATTAAATTTCCATTCGCCGTTCTTTTTATAAAAAACGCCCATAACCATGGCAACGTGGCCGGCAAAATCTTTGCTGTGTGCAATATCATAGGTAGCAAACACTTCGTTTACGCGGGTTGGCGTACCTTCATAAATGCGGATAGACGCAAAAGGAATAGTGCCGAAATCCTGTCCACGGAAACTGTTCAGCATAAATGCCACATAGGTTACCGATGCAGGCAAACCCGGAAGATTTACGGTGATTACTTCGTTGTCGATGCCGTCATTGCCATTTAAATCGCCGGTAAGGTCGTCGCCGCTATGCTTTACCGAACCATCTTTTGATTTTAAGTTGCCGAAGTAGATCACGTCTACCAGGCGTTTACTTTCGTCAAACAGGGCGCAGCTGGCGTCAAGGTCAACCGCCTCTTTGGTTACGCCAAAGCCAAAAAGACCTTTCTTTTCAATGGCTCCCCAGTTAATGCCCACGCAAACACTTTGTAATTTGCTGCCGTTACTTTTCTCGAGACTGATGCGTTGTCCCTTTTGAAGATTGATTGCCATAGCCGTTATTGATATTTGTTTAAATAATCCTGCAGGCCGCCTTTCATGCCAACGCCAACAGCTTCAAATTTCCAGTTGTTATCTTTTTTGTAGATGCGGCCAAACTCAACGGCAGTTTCTATCGAGAAATCTTCTTCCAGTTCATACTTCAAAATATCGGCGCCTGTTTCGGCATCAAATATCCTGATGAAAGAGTTACGTACCTGGCCAAAGTTTTGTTTCCGCGCCTCGGCCTCGTGAATAGTTACCACGATGCAAATTTCCGAGATTTTAGCATCTGCCTTTGAAAGGTCTACCTTTATCTGCTCGTCGTCACCGTCGCCGGCGCCGGTAAGGTTATCGCCGGTATGCTCAACCGCACCATCCGGGGATATCAGGTTGTTATAAAACACAAAATATTCGTCGGCCAGTAATCTTTTATTGTCGCCCAAAATAAAAACAGAGGCATCTAAATCGAATGCGCTGCCTGTTGATGAACTATTAGTATCCCAGCCCAGCCCTATGGTGAATTTTGGGGCATGGATGCTTTCGCGCTGGCCTTTTTGCAAATTAATTGCCATGTTTAATCAGATTTTTATTGTTTATAAATAGGTTTTGGCTAATAAAGTTAAGGTTTGGGGCATAGGTATCAATAGTATGGTAACCATTGCCCAAAGCCATATCATATAGCAAGTTTACAAAATCCATTGTTTGGTTTTGTATAAAAATGCTAAAGCAATCGGTATTGTAATTCAGGATGTATTTAACTATGCGGGTATTAATGGCAAAACTGCCGCTTTGTATAATGGGCTCCAGGTCGAAAATGGTTTTCACCTGGTGATAGTTTAAAAAGTTCTCGATGTTAGGGTGGATGTTTTTATTCACCAGTTCGGCAAAGTACAGCATGTAAATATCATTGCTTAGGCCGTATGCGTTCACCATTTTCATGATCATGCGCTCATGGCTGCCGGTTATTTTAATGTCATCCAAAAATATCAGCGTTTTGCCGGTCAAAAAATCTTTGTCGATATGGAACGAATCGTTACCTATCAGGTTCATCCTTTGCTCGGCATTCAGTTCGCCGTAGTCTTCCTTATATGTAATGGTGCGGTGTACCTTGGTTTCCTGCACTACCGCGTATCCGTGTTGTGCCAGCCAGCGGTTAAGGCCGTACACAAACCATGTTTTCATGGCGAAGGTGGCCGTTGGGATAAACGAGTAAGGACTTGATATTACTACAATTTGCTGCGATACAGGCTGTTTTGACAAAACATGATCAATAAAACTATCAGCAAGGGCACAACCGAACTCGCGGGCTACAGCTTCATCGCCAAATTTGAAACGGCTGTAGCTATCCGGGCAAAAGCCGAATCGGCTATCGTTATCAACATGATGTAATGAGTAGGTAGCGTTCATTAGCTTAATAAGGCTAAAATAGATTGGTTGTTTGAGTTGATGAGCAAACTTTTTATACCTGCTGCATGGGCGCCTTCAATATCAGCCTTAGCGTTATCGCCTATATGGATGATATCGTTTAAACGAATATCCTTATTTATATTGACTTGTTTGATATTTTTCAACATTAATTCAAACAAAGCCGGGTTTGGTTTCGACATCCCCACCTCATCCGAGTACAGCTGAAAATCAAAGTAATTGCTCATCTTTAATTCCGCCAGTACCTTTCTTAATGTTGTTCCTTTTATAAAACCGGTATTGCTTAACAAACTAAAGGTACCACCTGTTTTATCTTTTAGATGCTGCAACGAGGAAATTGTTACAGGCGAGTATACCAGCGGCATATAATAGAACAACAGCTTCTCCATATCCAGGTACAGCTTGCCGGTATCAATATCCGATAAATTAAGTTGGTTATCATTAATCAGGCTAATTACCATCAGGTACATCTCATCGGCATCAATGTTTTTGCCTGTATTTTCGTTTACGGCGTTGCACATCAAATCAACCTGCCTGAAAGCCTTGGCCACCTCATCTACACTTTTGCCCATCGGGTTAAAATCCCGGTGAAAAATTTTGGTGCGCTCTATTTTAAAATAAGGATTTGATTTGATCAGCGTAAGCCAAAGATCGAAGGAGTAGTGTTGGTACATTGCAGGCGGTGTAGGTTGTACGTGATACGTTGTAAGTTATACGTTTTGCCCAATTGGCGATATAGAGGTACAACTAAATTTCAATATTGTTAGCAGTTCTGAATATAGATATTACGCCGTATATTGTAAGTTATACGTTGTTTTACCAAACAGGCACGTATAACGTATAACTTACAACGTTCAACACAATTCAATACTGTTTAAGTAACTCTAAAAAATTATCTGTTGCAAACGGTTCGCCAATGGCGCGGAATTTCCAGGTGCCGTCATTTCGGTACACTTCGGCAAATTTCATGGAGCACATGCCATTGTAAGTGGCGTCGCCCGAAAGGCTGAATTTGGCTATCTCTTTGCCGCTGTTATCAACTGCGCGGATAAAAGCATTCTCCACCATGCCAAAATGCTGGTTATTCCTTTGCCCCTGGTATATGGCAACGATAAATAAAATGCGGTCGTATTTCGGATCAAGCGAATCCAGTTTTACGATAATCTGCTCATCATCGCCATCGCCCGCACCTGTACGGTTATCGCCGGTTAGCCAGATATGGTTTGATGGATGGCGCATGGAGTTAAAATACACCACATCGCCCTCATACAAATTTATTTTATTGCCGTTGGGTTTTTGAAAGGTGCGGCCCCTGTTGGCCACATGGCCGTTTTTATCCAGCAGGAAAGCAATGGCATCCAGGTCGTATTCCACCTCTTCGTTGCCGCCGCCAAATAGTTTACCTAAAAAACCGCCGCCGCCGCGACTTTGCCTTACATCCCAACCTAAGCCAATGGTTACCGACGACAAATCGAAGCTTTCGCCTTTATCATTTTTACGAAGGTCAATTGTTTGACCTTTTACCAGATTAATTGCCATTGCTTTGCTTATTTAATAATTTGCCCTTTAAAATATTTACTTAAAAAGAAGGCAAGGTCCTCCTTGTAACCCACGCCCGATGCCTCAAACTTCCAGGCCCCGTTGCGGCGGTATAAGCRCCCAAACTCAACGGCTGTTTCGATAGAAAAATCCTCACCCAGCTCGTATTTGCAAACTTCGCTACCGGTTTGCTCGTCAATAATACGGATATAGGAATCGCGTACCTGCCCAAAGTTTTGCCTGCGGGGTTGTGCTTCGTGGATGGTTACCACAAACAATATCTCCTGTATTTTGGCGTCAACTTTAGTTAAATCAATGTTGATGGATTCGTCGTCGCCGCCATCGCTGTTGCCGCCCGAGGGATCATCGCCGGTGTGGTGAACGGCGCCGTCCGGCGAATCTACGTTGTTATAAAAAACGAAGAACTCGTCTTCGGGTACAAACCTGTTGCCATCTATCATGATAGCCGATACATCCAGGTCAAAATCATAACCTGTGCCTTCATTTGGGTTCCAGCCCAAACCAACTGTCATTTTCGACAGTCCGATATCTATTTTTTGTCCTTTTTGAAGATTAATAGCCATTGTAAAATGTATTTATATATTGACAAGCAGGCCGCGTAATTGTTACGAAAATGGCCGCGAATTTTGCTTAACTAAGGTTTAAAATGCAGAACTAAGGTATATGTTTTTTTGAAATACAGTATGAAATAAAAATGAAGGAGAAGCCTCCACTAAAGGGCGAAACCCTCATTAGCTCCTTCAAAGTAAATTAAATGCTAATAATCCTTCCCGATATTCAACATATTTGTATAACCTTATTAACCTGCAAATAATTATGGCCAAATTACCGCCCAAAACAAACACCCGACTGGTAACCGAATATATTGAAAAACTGGATGCCCCGGTTGCCCAAATTGTACAGGCCATCAGGCAGATAGTTTTAAGCATGGACCCTGAAATTAGCGAAGAGGTAAAATGGAATGCCCCCAGCTTTTTGTACACCGGCGAAATGAAGCCCTTTAACCCTAAAGAATATAAAAGGTATATCATTGTCATGAACCTGCATAAGCGCATTTTGCTGGTTTTTCCCAGCGGGGCAAAAGTTAATGATAACACAGGGCTTTTAGAGGGCGACTATGCGGATGGCCGCCGCCTTATATATATTAAGGATATAGATGATTTAAAAAGCAAAGAAACGGGCATCAAAAAAGTGATATCGGACTGGCTTGCCCTGGTGGAGAAATAAGCACGGTTAATTTTTAAAAAAACTCCTTGTTTTTTTGACTCTGACGATATTTCTTTTTTTTTAACATTGTAAACAAATACTCATTTTCTATCCAGGCAAACCACCTTGTTATTAACTTGTAATATTTGCGATACTAAAGTTACGCAATCGATGGAAATGCCTATATTCAGCCGATTTTAACCACAAATCAAAAACCCAGGCAAGTACCACTAAAACCTTTCAATATTATCTATGCGATTAAAAATCTCCTTACTGCTGGCACTATCCGTGCTGGTATTTAACTTCAGCAAAATAGTTGTTAAGCCTAAAATTCTTGTATTCACTAAAACATCCGGTTATCACCATGCATCCATTGCGGCAGGTTCTGCGGCTATCATTAAACTTGGTGCCGAAAATGATTTTTCGATTGATACCACATCCAACGCTGCAAAAATCAGCGAAGCCAATCTTAGCCAATACGCCGCGGTTGTATTTTTAAGCACTACCGGCTATATGCTTAATAATTACCAGCAAGCCGACCTGGAACGCTATATGCAGGCAGGCGGCAATTTTGTTGGCGTGCATGCCGCCGCCGATGCCGAATACGACTGGCAATGGTACGGCCGTTTGGTGGGTGCCTACTTTGACAGCCACCCTGCTATGCAGGAGGCCATATTAAAGGTGGTGGATAAAAACCATCCCTCAACCCGCGCTTTACCCGATGACTGGAAAAGGACAGATGAGTGGTACAACTTTAAAAAGATTAGCAAAAACCTGCATGTGCTTATTAAAATTGACGAAAATAGCTACAAAGGCGGCACCAACGGCGATAACCACCCAATGGCCTGGTACCATAACTTTGAAAACGGACGCGCCTTTTATACCGAACTTGGTCATACCGACGAATCATACAGCGACCCGGTATATTTAGGCCACCTGCTGGGCGGTATTAAATATGCTATTGGCGACAATAAAAAACTTGATTACTCCAAATGTACCACGCTGCGCGTGCCCGAGGAAAACCGTTTTGTAAGAACATCCCTTATTCAGGGCACTTTTTATGAGCCTACCGAAATGACCATTTTGCCCAACCTGGATATTTTGGTAACCCAGCGCCGCGGCGAAATCATGCTGTTTAAAAATACCACCAAAACCATTAAGCAGGTTGGCTTTCTGAACGCTTATTTTAAAACGCTGCACACCAAAGGGGTAAATGCCGAAGAGGGTGTTTTAGGCATCCAGGCCGATCCGGATTTTAAAACCAACCATTACGTTTATATTTATTACAGCCCGGCAGATACTTCGGTGAACCGTTTATCGCGCTTTACACTTACGGGTGATACGATTGATAATAAATCCGAAAAAATAGTATTGCAGCTGTATTCTCAGCGCGAAATTTGCTGCCATACGGGCGGCTCCATAGCGTTTGGGCCAGATCATTTGCTGTTTGTATCTACCGGCGATAATACTACGCCATTTGACGAAGGCAAAAAACTGCCGCATGATACGCACGCATTTGCACCATTGGATGATCGCCCGGAACATATCAATCATGATTCCAGGCGCTCTGCCGGGAATACCAACGATTTAAGGGGCAAAATCCTGAGGATAAAAATAAAAAGCGATGGTACTTATACTATCCCCGATGGCAATCTGTTTAAACCGGGCACAGCGGGTACCCGTCCCGAAATTTATGTAATGGGCGACCGAAACCCATACCGTATAGCGGTTGATAAAAAGAACGACTACCTGTACTGGGGCGAAGTAGGCCCCGATGCCAATAACGACAGCTTAGCCACTCGTGGGCCCCGTGGTTATGATGAATTTAACCAGGCTAAAGCAGCAGGCTTCTTCGGTTGGCCGTTGTTTATTGGCCCCAATATCCCGTACCACGCTTATAACTATGAAACCGGCGAATCGGGGCCGAATTTTGACCCGCTGCACCCCATAAATGATTCCAGGAACAATACAGGCTTAAGAGAACTGCCGCCTGCACAACCTGCATTTATATGGTACCCTTATGGCGAATCGAAAGATTTCCCGCAAGTTGGCTCTGGCGGGCGTACCACTATGGCCGGCCCCATTTACTATACCGACTTGTATCCTAAAGCAACTCGCCTACCCGAATATTATAACAAAAAAGTATTCTTTTATGATTGGATTCGCGGCTGGATAAAGGTACTTACCCTGCAACCCAATGGCGACCTTGACAAAATGGAACCATTTATGGCCACTACCAAATTCAACTCTCCTATTGATATGGAAACCGGCCCCGATGGCAAAATTTATGTGCTTGAATATGGCTCGGGCTGGTTTACCAAAAATAAGGATGCCGGTTTGGCCCGCATTGATTACAACACCGGTAACCGCGCGCCCGAAGTAAAAAGCATCACGGCAAATAAAGCTTTTGGTAAATTACCTTTAGCGGTAACTTTTACCGCAACGGCAACCGATCCGGAAAATAACACAATGACATACACCTGGAACCTGGGCAACGGTATCAAAAAAACAACGGCCTTCCCAAAACTGATTTACACCTATACCAAAAAAGGCAACTACAACGTATCTGTTGAGGTTAAAGATGATGAAGGCGCAGCCACGTTAAGTAAAACCACCCCGGTATTAGCCGGCCAGGATTCGCCGGATATGAAACTAAAAATGGCTAACATTAAGGCTAACGCCGCAGGAATGACCTTAATGATGTCGTTAGATTGCAAGGCCTGCCACAAGGTAGCCGAAAAATCTGTAGGCCCGGCATTTACCGACGTTGCTAAAAAGTACCCAAAAAACGCGACATCAACCGCGCACCTTGTTAAAAAGATAGCAACCGGTGGTCACGGCGTTTGGGGCGATGTGGATATGCCCGCGCACCCTAACCTAAAACCGTCCGAGATTAAACAAATAGTGAACTGGGTATACTCGCTTAAATAACCCGCTCTTATTTAATACCAACAAATCCGGCTTGCAAAACAGGCCGGATTTGTTGGTTTACGGCTCAATGTAATTCTGAAAAAACTTTTGAATGTTGTTAGGTTTTTCGCGCAAAAGATCGCCGAGGCGCAAGTTATTGGGCAGAGGCGACTCTCCCCGCGTTCAAAACCGATGTTTACCTAAACCTAACATCAATAATTATATAGCACAACGCTTATACCATCCGTCGATGATTTGGCTTACTTATTTTCCCCTAATCTTTTAGCCCTCTTTTTAAATACACAAATTCAATATATCCCTTGGCTTAATCGACTTGAAGATCTGCGTCACATAAAAGCCGAGGTCCTCTGCCCGTAAAAACCAGGGTATTTTTTGAGCATTTTGATTGAAAAAATGGCAAAATAAGAGCCTTTTTTTCAAAAAACACACTTTTTTCATCAAAATATGGTGTTTTTTCATAAAAATGAAGCTTTTTTTGCCAAAAATTAGTCTACTAACCCTATAGTGCTTATATTTGTCCTAATTGTTATTATCGATCTAACCAATTAGTTCTTTATGGTAAATAATGAGGTCAGTCAACTTAAAAAAAAGAGAGAGCCACCTGGCTATCTCTTTTTTTATTTTAGGCCCCCATATATACTTAAATAAAGCATCCAACCTGCAATAATAATATTCAGCAACGCCATATCATAACCCGTCTTTTAGAAGTAGGAAGACTTTCAACCCAACTGCATTGGATTATAAAGAAGATCTTTTTTTGACTTAGAACTTAAGACTTTCGACTTAAGGCTTAAGAAAGAACCTCTTCCAGCACCTCGCCTGAGCGGATAGTGCCAAAGCCTTCAATATGCAGGGCATAATACTCCATTAATTTCTGGATAAGGTAACGCCGCTCATCGTTACTAAATTTTAGCTGATCCATATTTTCAAAACTGCATTTGAGCAGCCGGCTAAAATTTTGCGTATGCGGCGGCGACAGGTACATTACGGTATCTGGCTTATATTTGCTAAACGTACCGTTCTTCAGGTCAAAATAATCGGCATGGTCAATCAGCGCCCTGTCAGGATAAAACCCCAGGTACCGCGTAAGCCGGGCTAAAAACAGCAGGTGAAAGTTGGCTACATTGCCGGTTTGATGATCAAGCCACTCTATCGCGCTAAAAACAAAATCAAAAATATTCTCTTCGGCCGATTGCTGTTTGATCGATTTGTATAGCACCTCGTTTAAAAAAATGGCGATGCAGCTTTTGATCACATCATAAGGGATGCTTTGTAAAACAGGTGAATTTTTAAGCTCGGCTATGCGTTGCACACTGCCGGTGTTTTTATGATAAACCACCAAATCAAGCAGGTGCAAAGGCTGCAGCATATTGCGGCCTATTTTTGCTTTTGGCTTTTTGGCCCCATTAATGATGTATGATTGCAGGCCAAATTTCTCGGTAAAAATTTGCACAATTACGCTACTTTCGCCATAATCGGTGGCTTTAAATACTATACCACGGGTTTTATGCAGCATGCCTTACCAGTAAAATAAGTTTTGGTAAAAATATTACGATGCCTGTTATAAGCGCAAATAAGGCCGCAATTACCACTGCGCTGGCGCAAACATCTTTAACCCTGCCCGCCATTTCATTATAATCCGGCGATACCAGGTCGGTTAATGTTTCAATCCCGGTATTTAAAAGTTCAATTGCCAGCACCAGGGCAATTGCAAGCATAATCCATTGCCATTCTGTAAAGGCGATATGGAGCGCAAAGCCCAGCATCACCGCAATAAAAGCCAATACCAGGTGTATCCTGAAATTAGGCTGCGTTGCTGTAGCATACCTTAACCCCTTAAAAGCAAAACCAAAACTGCGTATCAGTCTTTTCATAATTCAAAAATACGTGTAATTGGTGTAACTGATATATTAAAGATTCTTCTGTGAAAAACGGCAAGGCAAACCCCGTAAAACTTGGCGGCTTTACGCCTCTGCGTGAAAATACAATAATGATAGGGCCAACACCTTCTGTAATGATATTGATATATTACAATTTGGCCGATTAGTTGTAATTTCATCGCTGCTAATCATAATACATGAAAAAAACATTACTATTCGCGTTTGCCTCCCTGTTTTCGGCTGCTGCCATAGCCCAGCAGGATGCACCAAAAGCTATTTATTATTCAATATCGTTCCCTAATGCCGCCCATCACGAGGCCGAAATCACCATCACCATTCCGCAGGCACCAACCGGCCCTTTGGTGGTAAGGATGAGCCGTTCATCTGCCGGCCGCTATGCCACGCATGAATTTGGTAAAAATATTTATAATGTTGCCGCTACCGATGTAAATGGCAAGGCGCTTGAATTGAAGCAGGTTGAAGGTGATGTTTACTCGATAGAGGAGCATCCATCCACCGTAAAAGTAACCTATACCCTTTTTGGCAACTGGACAGATGGCACCTACGCCAGCATCGACCCAAGCCACGCCCACCTGAACATGCCCGCCACTTTTATGTGGGTTGTTGGCCAGGATAAAAGGCCTGTCACCTTCCAGTTTAACGATTTGGATAAATATGGCTGGCATGTAGCTACCCAGCTAAAACACGAGGATAAAAACGTGTACAGCGCCCCCAACCTGCAATACATGATGGATTGCCCAACCGAACTGTCTGATTATAAAATTGCCAGCTGGGATGTGATTAATTATGATAATAAAAAAGAAAAGATAAACCTTACCGTTCACTCCGATGACAGCCAGGCCGTGATAGATAATTTTGGCAAAATGGTTGCCCGGATGGTACAGGAAGAAAAAGCCGTATTTGGCGAATTCCCGGCCTACGATTATGGCGAATATACTTTTATCAGCGACATTCACCCAACCACCTCAGGCGATGGGATGGAACATCGTAACTCAACCTGCATTACCATACCAGCCCCTAAAGTTGAAGGGCTGGAAAAACGACTGCTGGGCGTTTACGCGCACGAATACTTCCATAGCTGGAATGTGAAACGCATCCGCCCCAAAACATTGGAGCCGTTTAATTTTGAACATGCCAACATGAGCAGCGAACTTTGGTTTGCCGAAGGCTTTACCCAATACTACGGCGAGCTGCTGCTGGTACGCTCAGGCTTTATTGATCTTGATGATTATACCGGCACTGTAGCTGGCCTGGTAAACCAGGTACTAAACACCCCTGCCGCCGCTAAATATCCGGCAACCCAAATGAGCCGTTATTCTGTATACGCCGATGCCGGTGTTTCTATCGATCCTAACAATAACGCCAACGATTTTACCAGTTACTACACCTATGGCGGCGCTATAGCCCTCGCGCTTGACTTGCGCCTGCGCAGCGATTTTAATATTACGCTCGACGACTATATGCGCCAGGTTTGGCTAAGCCGCGGTAAGGTAATGAAACCCTATACCGTGCCCGATTTGCAAACCGACCTGGGCAAAGTAACCAACCCCAAATTTGCCGCCGACTTTTTCAGGAAATACATTACCGGCATCGATAAAAATAATTACGAAGAGTTATTGGCCAAAGCTGGTTTGGTATTACGCAAAATTAACCCCGAAAAAGGCTGGGCAGGATCATTGGCAACCACCGCCGGCCGTGGCAGGGCAGGCCAACCGCGTGCAGGTAATGCCGAAGGCTTGCCGATACTATCAAGTACCATTATTGGCTCGCCGGTATATAAGGCAGGCCTTGATGCAGGTGACGTGATATTAAAAGTAAACGGCGCTGACATTAAAGACCAGAAAGGATTTGACGACCAGCTTACCGATAAAAAACCGGGCGACAAGCTTACCGTAAATTATAAAAACCGCACCGGCAGCCACGAAACAACCATTGTATTAGAGGCAAATCCTAATTTTGAAGTAGTTACCTTTGAAAAAACAGGCAAGCCATTATCAAAAGAACAGGAAACATTCCGCAACAATTGGTTGCAATCAAAAGTTAAATAACATGAAAAAGATTTTTATAGTAACCGTAGCATTATCAGCAATTACCACGTTGGGTTTTGCCCAAAATGTAAATAAGCTGATTAAAGAAAAAAATGTTGGCCGTATTATTAAAACCCTATCGGCCGATGATATGCAGGGTCGTGCAACCTTTTCGCCCGGCATCGAAAAAGCAGCCAAATTTATTGAAGGCGAGTTTAACAGCATTGGCCTAACGCCGCTGGCTGGTAACACCGGTTTCAGGCAGGATTTTAAGATGATCCGTTCTTCCCCAGTTAAATTAACACTGAGCATTAACGGCAAAAGCATTGCGGCCGATAGCGCCTTTGCAACAGGAAGCGAATCATTTAGCTGGGCCACCAACGCCGATGTGCAGGTGGTAGAGGTAACCGGCGATAAAAATTTCAGGCAGGAGTACGGCGCCATTACACGCAGCGGTAAAAAATCACTGGTTCTGGTAGATTCTAAATTTAAAGATTTGTTTACCCGCGTACGCGGATTTAGCGGCAGGGGCAGCGTAACCTTTAAAGGTAAGGCTACAACCCCTGTTATATTTGTATTGGGAACTTTTGATAAAGTAACCACGTTTGATGCAAGTTACGAAACCAAAAGCGAAGAACTTCCTTTGTTTAACGTTGCAGGCATGATCCCCGGTAAAACCAAACCGGAAGAGTTTGTAGTATTCTCGGGGCATTATGACCACCTGGGTATCCTTAAACCTATGGAAGGCGACAGCATTGCCAATGGTGCAGACGACGATGCATCGGGCACAACGGCTGTAATATCATTGGCTAAATATTATAAAAAGCTAAAAAACAATGCCCGCACCCTCATTTTTGTAGCTTTTTGTGCCGAAGAGATTGGCGGTTATGGATCGCAATACTTCTCGGGCCAGGTCAACCCCGATAAAACGGTTGCCATGTTTAACATCGAAATGATTGGCAAGGCATCAAAATTCGGCCAAAATTCAGCATTTATAACCGGCTATGAGCGTTCGGATTTCGGCAAGATCCTGCAAAAAAACCTGGATGGCACAGCCTTTAAATTTTACCCCGACCCATACCCCGAGCAGGATTTGTTTTACCGGAGCGATAACGCAACGCTTGCCAGGCTTGGCGTACCGGCGCACACCATATCAACCGATCAGATAGATATCGACAAGTTATACCATACCGTAAAAGACGAGTTTGGCTCTTTGGATGTAAGTAATATTACTTCAACCATCAGGGCAATTGCGCTAAGTTCACGCAGTATTGTTGCCGGTACAGATACCCCAACAAGGATAGCAAAACTGGAGCGGTAATAGATTTCGCAAACAATCAAGAAAAAAAAGGCCTGTGCGATTCCTTCCTTGGGGAAGGGGAAGGAAGGGGTTTAGTCTACTGATAAGTAAGGCGGCGAAACCCCTCCCTGCCACCGCGCAGATCGCCGCGCCCCTCCCCAGGGAGGGAATTTAGCTTCAATATTTAGGTTCCACAATGTCCCACATATTCAAAATAGCAGTAGTAGGTCCCGAGTCGACAGGAAAATCAACCATGTCTGATTATTTGGCAGTGCATTATCAAACCATCGCCGTACCCGAGTATGCGCGTGGCTATTGCGAAAAGCTGACAGCGCCCTGCACCTGGCAGGATGAGATTAATATGTTTTACGGCCAACTGGCTTTGGAAGAACAGTTGCTGCCCATGGCCAACAAGATACTGATCTGCGATACCACCTTTATCACCGTAAAAATATGGAGCGAAGAAATGTTTGGCCGCTCGCCCCAGGAAGTATTGGACGAATTGCCCCGGCACCCTTACGATTTATACCTACTACTCAACATCGATCTGCCCTGGCAGGACGATCCCTTACGCAATTTCCCTACCAAGCGGGAGTATTTTATGGATGTTTGGCATAAAGAACTGGGCGCCCTGAATGCCAATTATGTGCTGATATCAGGCATCGGAACCGATAGGTATGAAAGCGCCGTAAAGGCGATAGATGCGTTTTTGGCAAAATGATAAACAATTTGTCAGTAAGCCCGGAGTCATCCAATTAAAAGCTATACCTCTACCACTCCATCAAATACCTGCACCGCGGGGCCTTCCAAAAATATATCGGTAAAAACCTTGCCATCGTAATCAAAACGAATATTAAGGTTGCCACCCAATACTTTTATCGGGGTATCAATATGCCCGGTTTGCTGGTTGTGGCTTGCCATAGCAAGCGCTACCGCGGTAACACCTGTGCCGCAGGCAAAGGTTTCATCCTCTACTCCCCGTTCAAAAGTGCGCACAAAGTACCCGTCATCGGTTGGTTCAACAAAATTTACATTGATGCCTTTCTCGCGGTAGGTAGCGTTGTTACGGATCGCTTTACCTTCATGAAAAACATCCCGGTGGACAAGGTCATCAACCAATTTAACGTAATGGGGCGATCCGGTGTTGAGTACATAGGCATCCAGGTCGGTGTTTAACTCTTTTACATCTATCATTTGCAGGCTTACCCAATCCCCTTCCGATGAAATTTTGGCATAATGAGGGCCATCAACCGCCAAAAATTCAGTTTCGCTGTCAATCACACCTAAAAATTTTGCAAAGGCTACAATACAGCGGCCACCGTTGCCGCACATGCTGCTGGGCTGGCCGTCGGCATTATAATAAACCATCTCAAAATCAAAGCCTTCCTTATTTTGCAAAAACATCATACCATCGCCGCCAATTCCAAAACGGCGGTCGCACAGGCCGGCAATCAGCTTAGGATCGTTATGATCTACTATATTTTCGCGGTTATCAACCAGTATAAAATCGTTACCGGCACCCTGGTATTTATAAAATCGTATTTTCACAATAATGTCATTTAGTATCAATTACTTACCTCAAACAAATCGTTATTAAGTATGGTTGTGGTCAAGTAAAATCATTTTAACAAATTTTAACAAAAAACCTGATAACTTATCGTTGCTTATGTCGTCTATATGGTATTAAATTTGATTTGTTAATTATAAACAAAATAAAGAAAGGCAAATATAAAGATGAAAAAGATTGGTTTAACATTATTAACCGCTTTTGTTGGAGGAGCCATGGCTTTAGGCACTTACAAGGTTATCGAAAGCAAGTATGCTGACAACCTGAGCTTCGAAGACAAACAGAAAGTTTATTTTACCAGTAATCCGTCGGCCCCGGTAGTATCTTCAACCGGTGCGCTTGACTTTACAGAAGCCGCCGCAGCGGTAACGCCTGCCGTGGTTTACATTCGTACTACCTATAGCAGCCAATCGGGCGGCAGCGGGCAAGACCAGTTTGAACAGATGTTTGGCGATATGTTTGGCCAGCGTGTACGCCCCCAGGGCCCGCAAATGGCATCAGGCTCGGGTGTAATCATTTCCAATGATGGCTATATTGTTACCAACAACCACGTGGTTGAAAAAGCCGATAAAATTACGGTTGCTACCAATGATCACCGCACTTTTCAGGCTAAAGTGATTGGCACCGATCCAAGTACCGACCTTGCGCTGATCAAGATAAGCGCTACCGACCTGCCAATTGTAAAATTGGGCAACTCAGATGATGCCCGTGTTGGCGAATGGGTGTTGGCAGTAGGTAACCCTTTTAACCTTAATTCAACCGTTACAGCCGGTATTATCAGCGCCAAGGGCCGTAACATAGGTATTATCGGCAGCGAGGACAACCAGGACCAAAGCAACCCGTTTGGCCGTACCCGTAATCAGCAAACCACGCCTAAATTAAATAAGGCAATCGAATCGTTCATCCAAACAGATGCTGCCATTAACCCCGGCAACAGTGGCGGAGCGCTTGTAAATACCAAAGGCGAACTGATAGGCATCAACGCCGCCATAGCATCGCACACCGGCTCATATGAAGGCTATGGCTTTGCTATTCCGGTTAACCTGGCAAAAAAGGTACTGAACGATATTAAAAAATACGGTACCGTGAAACGTGGCTTTATTGGTGTAAGCTTTACAGAGCTTAACCCCGATGTAGCGCAAAAATTGAATATTAACAATACAACCGGCTTATATGTTAATGACCTGGTTGAAGGCGGCGGTGCCCAAGCTGCCGGTGTACAGAAAGGTGATATCATTGAGAAAGTGGAAGGCGTACCTGTTTATGAATCATCTGACTTACAGGAACATGTAGGCCGCTTACAACCCGGCGATAAGGTAAACATGACTGTGTTGCGCGATGGTAAGGAGAAAAACGTTGCCGTAACACTTAAGGCGGATGCCGCACCGGTAACGCCACGCACAGCAGCTGTATCAAAATCGGCCGAGGAATTGTTTAATAAACTGGGTGCAAGCTTCCAGCCATTAAGCCAGGCTCAAAAGACCAAATTCCATGTAAACTCGGGTGTTGTGGTAACCCAGGTGCGTGAAGGCAGGGTGTTCGATAGCTTCGAGATCCCTGTTGGCTCTATTATTACCAGCATCAATAAATCGCCAATAAACAGCGTAGCTGATATTGATAAAGTAATCACCAACCTGCGTAATGGTAACCTGGTAATTTCGGGCTACTATCCGGATGGTACAAACTTTAACAACATGTTCCAGGTGCAGTAAGCATCTTGATGTGCAGATGTGCATATTTCAGATATGCAGATTATAATACAAAAGCCCGGTGATTGCCGGGCTTTTGTATTTATGGAGTGATTTATCTGTCAATTCTCCGAGGTAATTTCATAGATACTATATGCCTTCAAAATGATCTTCTATATTGGCCAATACCTCGCAATCGCAAAAGCCACCGTTTGCATTTAACCATGCTATTGTTTGTTGTTTAGGGAGGTTGAATTGCTGTAAATATTCTTCGGTAAATCTTAACGAATGATCGCATCCTTCGTATTCCAGCTTATTATCCAGGTAATCAAAAAGGTTGACAAAGGTTATCGCTTCCATGGAAGCGAGGTTATAAAGGCTTGTTTTTGTTGCTGCTGGAATTGAAGCTGCAGTTCCCTGCGTTTCTCTTTTTCGTCTGGTGATTTCATGAGGTAAGGCTATTTATTCTGGCGAGTTATCAATCACCAACTTACTCCACCCTTTTGAGCCTGCGTTTTTAATCTCTTTTTTCTGGGCCTCCATGGCCTTTTTAATACGAGTGCTGTAGGCCCAGCAGGTACTTTGGCGGATAGATAGAATTTCCGATAATTTATGTGACGAGATTTTTCCTTTTGTAGAGTACATCAAAAAAATCATGTAAAAAGCCTTATTGATGGGGATGCGGGTGTTTTGTAAAATGGTGTAAGCAATTACCGATTCTTCGTAACCGCATTTGGAGCAGCGGCGACTATACGGCAGATGCCCGCCTCCATAGTGCGTACCGCCACATTTACGGCAGGCGTAGCCATTTTCCCACTTCAGGTCGCTCAGGAATTTAAAACAGGTTTCCCGGTCGGGATAGATCTTGCTGAACTCCTCAAAATCAACCTCGGCCGACATTACCCTGTCGTGCGTTACCTTCTCAATATCGTTATGCAACGTAACATTATCTTTCTCCAACAACACATTCATGCGCGAAATTTCTTCGGCCTGGTGCTGCAGTAATTCGTTTACAGATCGTAGTTCCTCGTTCTGGTCGGCTATCATCGATGATTTTTCAACCAGTTCTTTGGTCCGTTCCTGCACCTGTTCTTCCAGGCGTTTGTTTAGTACGTCTTTCAATTCCTCGTTCTGCTTCATTTGCTTAATCATTGTCACCTGGGCGTCGTCCTTTTCTTTTTTCAGGATGCGTACTTTGTCGCCAATAGCAAAAGAGATAAATAGCATTTCGGTAATAAAGCAAACACTAAGGCTATAATAATCAAACTCGGTAACCGGCAGCCACCACATGTTTAAAGCGATACAGCTTTTGATGATAAACCCCGTGAGCAAAAACAAATACCCGATAACAAAAAAACGCGCTGGCTTGTATCCTTTGGCCCAGGTATAACAACCTGCGTAAAATGCCAGCAGCAGCGGTACAAACTCTATAATCTTGTAGTTGAACCAACTATTATTAATGGTAATGCAGGCCGCAAAAAACAGGCAGCGAAGCGCTATAACCCAGCTGGTAGCCTTATATAAACGCGGTGCGTTTACCTTTAAATTGAGCAGGCTTTGCGTAAACAGCACTGCAAAAATACTGGCGGCAAACAAAGCTATGCCGTAAGCATACTGGTTCCACCCCGGATTGTTAGGCCATATATACTGATAGGCAATTCCATCGGCGCACATTTCATAAAGGCCAATACTGAGGTTGTAGGCAATGTAATACAGGTATTGCACCTTGCGCATGGCAATAAACATCATGAGGTTATACAGGCCAAAAACCAGTATCATGCCGTAAAAAACACCAAAAAAGAAATACTCGTCCAGCGCGTAACTGATAAACCAGCTAACGGTACGCAATACCATTATTACGTTAACCGAGTGGTGCGACCGGATCCGGACGTAATAAACCGCATCATTTGTTCCAGGATTATTTAAGTTAAGGCTAAAGTTTTTATGATGATAAAACCGCTCAGAAAACGGGCGGCTGCTCCCCAAAAGTATCGGTACATATTTGTTGGCGCCGATAGGCGAATAAACAGTTATACTATCAATAGTTTGATCAAAAAATTCCAGCAGCCAGCTGTTTTTGGTAGCGGGGTTTCCGCCGATTTTGATGCGGTACCAATAGGTAGAATTTACGTTGCGGGTAACCGGTGTTGGTTCGGGGTTTACGTTAAAACGGTCGTCAAAAGCAGGTGCGCCATCGCCGCTAAATTGCAGGCGGCCGGTGGTATCTTCAAAAAAATAAACTTGTTTGTATTCAAATATATGCTGCTTAACATGGTCGTCCAACCGAACAACAGTTTGGGCAGACGCCGGTGTTATAAAATAAAAAAAGAACAGTAAAACGGCAGTGAAGTATCTTTTTAATAGTTCGCACATACGCAGTTAAAAGGGGTAAGTATCTTTCGTACCCGCAGCTTGGTTTTGCGGGCACGAAAGCTGGTTAGTTTGGTTAGCGTCAGGCCGGATACAATGATAGTACATTTCTTTTTATAATCCTATTAAAGGTATATAATACAGTTATTTAAATATGATTTTCATTAGGTTTAAACACTATTTTTATCCATCTTTTTATAGTTTTTTATAAAGTAAACAAACTTACGTAACATAAGTAAAAATCGCGGAAGTGGCAATGAAATCGTTCGTGAATTTTTGCCCATCTGGTATCAATTAATTAATTGTATAACAAGTTTATATTTGCTCTGCGAGGACGGCCCAAACAGCGTGGTTAAGCAATCGAAAAAACGATGCATTTACGCTACGGGCAACATAAAAAACATAAAACAAGTACAAATGGAACACATGCAACACGATAACAAGCTGTTTAAATATATCTTTTTTTTAACCGCTATTTGCCTCTTTACTCATTTGCCTGTTGCCGCGCAAAATGTGCGGGTGGCAGCCGCCGCCAACCTGCAATCGGTTATTGAGGTGTTGCAGAAAGATTTTAAGAAGAAAACGGGAATAAGCATTGAGCCGGTAGTTGGCTCATCGGGTAAGCTTGTGGCGCAAATAAGTAACGGGGCACCCTTTGATGTATTTTTATCTGCCGATATGAGCTTCCCCGAAACGCTTTTTAAAGGTGGCTTTGCTACCAAACAGCCGGTGGAATATGCAAGGGGAAGCCTTATCATTTGTAGTTGGCAAAACATAGGGTTCGAAAATTGGGAGCGCCTGTTATTAACTGCGCGGGTGAAGAAAATAGCTATAGCCAACCCGGCCATCGCCCCTTACGGTAAAGCCGCCGAAGAGGTTTTGAAATTCAAAGGCATTTTAGACGAAGTAAAATCAAAAACTGTTTATGGCGAAAGCATATCGCAGGTAAACACCTATGTTACCACCGGCGTAGCCGATGTTGGTTTTACCACCCAATCGCTGGTAAAGGAAGCCGGCTCCAAAACAGATCTTTATTACAAGGTTATCGACCCTAAATATTACAAACCTATTTTGCAGGGCATGGTATTATTGAAACATGGCGCAAATAACCCCGGTGCCGAAAGATTTTATCAGTATATATTAAGCCCGGCGGCCAAAAGTATTTTTGCAAGCTATGGCTACCGTACACAATAACCGCTATTTTTGTTGATGGACTTATCCCCAATATGGCTTACTTTAAAACTGGCAGGTATTACCACGGCGCTGCTATTTATTGTGGGGGTGCCTTTTGCGTGGTGGCTATCCGGAGGGAGGTCATTTTTCAAAATCATGATAGAAGCCATTATCACCATGCCATTGGTTTTGCCGCCATCGGTATTGGGCTTTTATTTGTTACTGGCTTTTAGCCCGCAGCACGGGCTGGGCAAATGGCTGCATGATAGCTTTGATGTACAGTTGGTATTTTCGTTCCCTGGTTTAGTATTGGCATCGGTAATTTATAGTATGCCATTTATGATTGGCCCGGTAAAATCGGCATTGCAGCAGCTGCCCGCTGCCTTGGCCGAGGCTTCTTACACTTTAGGCAAATCGCGTTGGCAAACATTTAAAAGCGTGTTGCTGCCCAATATCAAACCATCGCTGTTAACAGCAGTTGTACTTAGCTTTGCACATACCCTTGGCGAATTTGGAGTGGTGCTGATGATAGGTGGCAATATCCCCGGCGTTACCCGCGTAGCTTCCATCGCGGTTTATGATGCGGTGGAAAAAATGGATTACGCGTCGGCCAACAACTATTCGCTCATTTTATTTTCCATAACGTTTGTGATGGTTATAGCTGTTTTTGTGTTTAATAAATATCAAGCCAAAAGCCCTTTAGGATGATCAGCATCAATATCGAAAAGAAGCTAAAGGCCTATCATGGGCAACAGGTGCTACACATTGATAAACAATTTGCCACGGGCAGCGTCACCAAAATACATGGGCCATCGGGCTCGGGTAAAACAACTTTTTTAAAGGTAATTGCAGGGCTCATTAACCCCGAAAAAGGCATTATCAAAGCAGATAACGAAACCTGGTTTAATTCGGACACAAAGACCAATTTATCAACCCAAAAAAGAAATATTGGTTTTGTGTTCCAGCAGTATGCACTATTCCCTAATATGACGGTGAGGCAGCACCTTGAATATGCTACCGATGACGAAAAATGGATAAGTAAACTGCTATTGCTGGGCAAATTAGAATCGCTGCAAACGCATAAACCCGATTACCTGTCGGGCGGCCAGCAACAGCGCCTGACCATTTTACGGGCATTGGCTACCAAACCCCGGTTACTTTTAATGGACGAACCCTTTTCGGCCCTGGATCCAAAAATGAAAACCGAACTCATAGCCGAATTGAAAATATTACTGAAAGAATTAAAGATAACCACCATCATAGTAAGCCACAATCCGCAGGAGTTAGATGGCTGGACCGATGCGGAGATGGTATTCAGTTAAGTCGAAAGTCTTAAGCCGGAAGCCTCAAGTCCTTTTTTTGCCCGGCAGGTACCCTCACTTGTTTTTATGTAAATACCATTTCCCTGACTTAGAACTTAAGACTTTCGACTCAAGACTTACTTTTATATTCTTTATACCAGTCAACATATCCCATGGTAGCTAAAACCAGCAAGATGGCATATAAAACGGCAGTAACGTACAGGTTTTTGTAGATATATAACGGTACGTAGCAAATATCTACAAATACCCAAAGCGCCCAATTTTGAAGGATTTTCCGGGTCATTAGCAATTGGGCCATAAAACTTACCGAAGTGCAAAAGCCATCGATATAAGGCACCGTACTTGATGTAAAATATTGAAGATAAAGGCCAAGCAATCCTGATAGGGCAAGAGTGGCCAATATTACCAAAGCATAGGCTTTGCTGTTAAGGCTAACTACCGGTTTTTCGTCCCGCTCTTTTTTACGGAGCCAAAAATACCACCCGTAAATGCCTGTCCCCAGGAAGTAAATTTGCAAATAGGCATCGCCAAATAAACCGTTCTCAAAAAACACCACCATGTAGGCTATTACTGCAATAATGCCGGCCAGCCAGTTCCAGATGTTTTGCCGCGCAGCCAGGTAAACGCACGCAACGGTAGTAACGGCCCCAACCCACTCCAGGTAGCTGGTTTGTTTAATGCCCTGGATAATATGCTGGCCGATAGAGAGATGTTGCATTTACCCCAAATATATAAAAGGATATTAATAAACATCCTCGGCCATATTGGCAAGCACCGGCATCATTCGGGATATTTCATAAATCGGGCGTAAATTAAGATGTTATCTATTAAAGTGTCGCACGTTAAACTTCAAGTCAGTTGATGCGGCCTTTTACCATTTACCTCGCTACCTTTACTTCCAATGAACTTTACCGACGAACTGGTACAATGGTACCTTGCCAACAAACGCGATCTGCCCTGGCGTAATACAACCGATGCTTATACGATATGGTTGTCAGAAATTATTTTACAGCAAACCCGCGTTGAACAAGGGCTGCCATATTTTAACCGCTTTGTTGAAAAATACCCAACAGCGAGCGATTTTGCAGCCGCACATGAAGACGAAGTGCTTAAACTTTGGCAGGGCCTTGGCTATTATTCCCGCGGGCGCAATATGCTTAAAACCGCGCGGCTGGTGCAGCAAATGTACAACGGCGTATTCCCCGAAAGCTATGACGAATTGATTAAACTTAAAGGTATCGGCGAATACACAGCGGCTGCCATTTCATCTTTCTCGTCAAACGAAGCAAGGGCCGTTGTTGATGGTAACGTGTACAGGGTATTGGCCCGATATTTTGGAATCTATGACGCCATTAACTCCACCACAGGCAAAAATACTTTCCAATCACTCGCCACAAATTTGCTTAATAAGCAAAACCCAGCATTACATAACCAGGCCATGATGGAGTTTGGGGCAATGCTTTGTAAACCTAAAAATCCGGCATGCGGTATTTGCCCGGTACATGTAGGCTGTGCTGCTTTTTTAAACAATGCAACAACTGTGTTGCCCGTAAAATTAAAAACTGTAAAAGTGCGCGAACGCTTTTTAAATTACTTTTTGGTTACGGAAGGGAACACCGTTTTAATGAATAAAAGGGGAGATAAAGACATCTGGGCCAATATGTATGACTTACCAATGGTTGAAACGCCTGAGATGCTACCAGCGCACGAATTGGCAAAACTCCCTGAAGTAACTGCCATATTTGGCGACGAACTAAACATTATAGAAGATACCGCCGTAATAAAACATATCCTTACCCACCAACGGCTATTTGTGCGGATGGTTAAAACTCCTAACATTCCACTTATTTTGAAAGAAAACTGGGCCTTTATCCCCGTTGACAACCTACCTGAACTGGCACTTCCGAAGGTCATTTTTATATTAATAAAAAACATTTTTAATTTATAAAATAATTTCCGTTATTTTATGGCATGTCTGGAATTAATAAAGTTATCCTTGTTGGCCATTTAGGCAAGGACCCTGAATTGCGTACTTTAGATGGTGGAGTATCAGTAACAAGTTTTCCGTTAGCTACCTCCGAAACCTATAACAAAGATGGTCGCAAGGTTGAACAAACTGAATGGCATAATATTGTGATGTGGCGCGGCCTTGCAGATATGGCGGCAAAATTTTTACAAAAAGGAAAGCTAGTTTATATAGAAGGCAAACTGCGCACCCGGTCATTTGAAGATAAAGACGGCATCAAGAAGTACACTACCGAAGTGGTTGCCGAAAATTTTACTATGCTTGGCCGTAAAAGTGATTTTGATACTGACGTTACAAAGTCAACAAAACACAGTGAACAAGTGAGTTATATAGACGGAGAAGACCTGCCACCGGCATACTGATAACAACACGTTTTAATTGAATTATAACAGTTACTCTTTGCACTAAAGCTAAGGGTATTTTTTGTGCTTTTTATTTTAGATAGCAGCACATGTGCTGCATTATATTTTATCGCTATATTGAGTGCAGAAAACCTTTAGCCCAAAATCATGAAACTTTTAAAATGCTTGCTATTTATATGTCTTGCGCCCGCCATAGCGTTTGCCCAAACCAGTCCGAATATCCAGGAGTTTGACAACTACGTACAGCAGGCCGTTGCCGACTGGCATGTGCCCGGCCTGGCCATTGCGGTAGTTAAAGATGGTAAGGTAGTATTTGCCAAAGGCTATGGCGTACGTGAACTGGGCAAACCTGATAAAGTTGACGCGCAAACTATTTTTGGCATTGCATCAACAACCAAGGCTATGACCGCCGCCTGTGCCGCCATGCTGGTTGACGAAGGTAAACTGCACTGGGATGATAAGGTAACCGATTACCTGCCCGGTTTTCAGCTGTATGACCCTTACGTAACCCGCGAACTAACTGTGCGCGATTTATTTTTGCACGATAGCGGCGTGGGCAATACAGATTACCTATGGGCTTACATGAACATTCCGGCTGATGAGATGCTTCGCCGTTTGCGCCTGGCAAAACCAGAATACGGTTTCAGGGCCGGTTTTGTGTACCAGAACTTATTTTATGTAACCGCGGGTAAAGTAATTGAGAAAGCCAGCGGCATGCCCTGGGCAGATTTTGTGCAGAAAAGGATTTTTACACCGCTAAACATGACACGGTCTGTACCTGCCTTCAGCAAAATTAAAGGAGTGCCCAACCAATCATCAGCACACATTAAGGTTGATAGCAGTATTGTTGTGGCTCAAAAAGATGTTACGGATGCCATTGGCCCGGCGGGTGGGGTATGGTCAAGCGTTGAAGATATGGCCAAATGGGTTAATTGCATGCTGGATAGCACCAAGTATAACGGCAACCAGCGCCTGCTTAAACCCGAAAGCTGGGCCATGCTGCTTAGGCCGCAAACCTTTGTATCCGAGAATGAATTTTACCCCACAGCCCGGGTTACCAAACCGCATTGGATAACCTACGGCCTGGGCTGGTTTCAGCAGGATTACCAGGGACAAAAAGTTGATTTCCATACCGGCAGCTTAACCGGCCTGGTTGCCATAAACGGAATGATTGTAGATAAAAAGATAGGCGTATACATACTGGCCAACCTTGACCACGCAGAAGTGCGCCATGCCCTGATGTTTAAAGCCTTTGATTACTTTGCATTAGGCGGTAACCGCGACTGGAGCAAGGAGTTTTTAAAGCTTTATGGAGATATCCTTGCCAAACGGGAAAAATCAACCAAAGATTATGAAGCCAAACGGGTGATAGGCACACATCCTACACTTGACCTGAAAGCCTATGCCGGCACCTACACTGATCCCCTTTATGGAACAGTAGTAATAACCGCCACAGCCGATAAACTAACATTCAACATCAATAATTTTATAACCGCCGAAGCTACCTGCTGGAATTACGATACCTTTGTTGGCCCATACGCACGCAAGGAGTACGGCAAAATTGGCGCTACATTTAATATCGACGAACTGGGTAAAGTGAGTACCGTTAATGTGGACGGGATGTTGCTGTCGAGGCAATAATGGAAAAATACGACTAAGCAATCCAGAATAACATAAATAATTATTTGTAAACAAATTTGTTTACTTTTGCGAATGGATTTGTCAATTGAAAAATATATTGGAATACATCCCGGAATCATCCTTGAGCGTGAACTAAAAAAGAGGAAATTAAAAAAAGGCCCTTTTGCTATACAGCTTCACGAATATCCGCAAACGCTTAATGAAATAACCAAAGGCAGACGTAGGTTAACACCCGCGCTTGCCTTAAAGATAGATAACAAACTTAACCTAACAGAAGGCACCATGCTTGTGCTACAAGCACATTATGATACCAGGAAAGAAAAGGAAAAGATAGCAGCAAAAGACCACCCCAACCTTTCCAGAATTCGTAAAGTAATTTTTTGGGATACCGATATTGGCAAGATAGAATGGCAGAAGCAATACAAAGCCGTCATCCGGCGGGTGTTTGAAAGGGGAAATACAGAAGAAAAAGAAGAAATTCTTAGATATTATGGCACAGAAAAGATAAAAGAGGTTACCGGTAAAGTAACTGCAATTGATAACAGCCTTCCAATTTTTCCCCATTAACAATCGGTCAAATGCTTTATTGGAATACCGTAACTGATGTGTTAAAAGAAAGCCTGATTAAATTAATGAGGGCTCGGGAACTGAGCAACTTCAGGTTGGTTGGCGGCACTGCTTTAAGCCTATATTTGGGGCACAGGGTGTCGGTAGATATCGATCTTTTTACAGATGCCCCTTATGGCTCGGTGGATTTTTTGGCCATCGAATCTTTTCTCAAAGCAGATTTTACTTATGTAAGCGGAGATTTTGGACGAATTGATGGCATAGGAAAATCCTACCTGGTTGGACCTGATGTGGATAATGCCGTCAAATTGGACATATACTGTTCCATGGACCCTTTTTTTCAGCCTGCAGTTAAGGAAGATGAAATACGAATAGCCTCGACAGAAGAAATTATTGCCATGAAGGTTGATGTAATCCAGCGTACCGGCAGAAAAAAAGACTTTTGGGATTTGCACGAGCTTTTGAAAAAGTATAGTGTTGCCCAAATGATAAATTTACACAAACAGCGTTTTGAATGGGCGCATGACGAACCACTAATACTCAAAAACCTCGTCGATTTTACTGAAGCAGATAATGACTTTGACCCCATATGCTTAAAGGAAAAAGAATGGGTATTTATCAAAGAAGATCTTGAAGAGGCAGTGATCAATCTTAACAATGTTAGGCGGTAAGTTTAAAAAAATGCCGGCTTACAACGCTATTAACTCGTAAACCGGCATCTTCATTTAACCATCCTATCTCCCACCCGGCGGGCAATGCTCTTTCAAATATTTGGTGAACATGGTATGTAGGTGCAGGCTGGTGCCCGGGCCTTCAAAAATACCGTGGGTACGGTTAGGGTATGCCATTAGTTCAAACTGGCGGTTGTATTTAACCAGCTCGTTAATCAATTCTTCAGCGTTTTTGTAGTGTACGTTATCATCGCCTGTGCCATGTATGTACAGTAGGTTACCGCGCAGGTTTTTGGCGTAGGTAATTGGCGATCCTTTGATAAATGCCGCCCTGCCTTCGTCATTAACCGGCACACCCATGTATCGTTCCTGGTAAATGTTATCATAAGTTAACTGATCGCCTACGGCTGCTACAGCTATCCCTGTTTTGTAAATGTCGGGGTATTGGAACATCAGGTTAAGGGTTGATGATCCGCCGCCGCTCCAGCCGTGTACTGCTATGCGTGCCGAATCAACAAAAGGCCATTTCAAGATTTCTTTGGCTGCCATGGCCTGGTCGCGGATGTTGATGATGCCAATATTTTTATAGATAGCCTTGCGCCAGGCTGTGCCTTTTGGGGCCGGTGCGCCACGCCCTTCAACAGACATGTAAATATATCCGTCGTCGGCCATGCTGCCTACGTATAAGCCATTGCGGCCGGTACCCCAGGTATCGGTTACGGTTTGTCCAGCAGGCTCGCCATAAACGGTAAATACAACAGGATATTTTTTGTTCGGGTCAAAGTTGGTTGGCTTCATCATCCAACCGTCCATTTCAATGCCATCAACGGTTTTTACTTTAAAAAACTCGGGTTTGTTTTTAGCATTCTTATCAACGGCAATAACTTTACCGCCAATATGCTGATGACTGGGCAGGCTTACCACTTCGCTTGCAGGCGGTGTGTAGCTATTGCTGAAGTTATGCAGCGCCACTTTTCCGTTAGGCGAAATATCGTAACCATGGGTGCCCGGCTGATCGGCAGGCGAAACACGCTCTGCTTTACCACCTGCCAGTTTTATGCGGTATAAATATTTCTGGGTAGCATTATCCGGCGAAGCCATAAAATAAATGTAACCGCCGGCTTCGTCAATAAGGCTTACGGTAATTACATCATAATCACCTTTGGTAAGCAGGGTTTCTTTGCCCTCGCGGCTTACGCGGTAAATGTGTTTCCAGCCATCTTTTTCGCTCACCCATAAAAAGTCCTTGCCTTTGTTTATCCACTCCCAGCCCATCGGGTCGCCATTGTTCCAGCGCTCTTTGCCGTCAATCCATGAGTTGCTTTTTTCCTCGCGGATAAGGCGGGTTGTGCCGTTTGATATATTGCCAATAAATACGCGGCTTTCGGTTTGGGCGCGGTTCAATTGCTCAACAATAATTTCGTTGGGGCTTAAAGTCCACTCCATACGGGGGATATAGTGCTGCACGTTATCGCCGGGGATATTCATCCATTTGGTAGCGGCAGTGCTGATATCAACCACGCCAATTTTTGCCGAACTCGGGTCTTCGCCTGCAACAGGATACTCAACCGGTACTACGAACGGATATATCGAGTCGGTCGTGTTCAGCATATAATAGCTTTTAATTTGGGTAGCATCTATTTTCCAATAAGCTATATTACGGCTATCGGGCGACCAGCGGAAACCATCGCGGCAACCAAATTCTTCTTCGTATGCCCAGTCGAACGTGCCGTTGATGACGTGGGTGCTGCCATCGGTAGTCAGTTGCTTAACGTCACCGCTGGCCAGGTCTTCTACATAAATATTATGGCCGCTTACGTAAGCAGCTTTAGTTGCATCGGGCGATAACTTGGCAAACATTAATGACGATTCGGGCAGGTTTTTACCTAATTGCCACAGCTTTTGCGTGCTGGTATCAAACATCCAATAATCGCCACGGGTATCATAACGCCATACCTTTTTGGTGTTGGTGTTAATGAGTACTTTTTTGCCATCGTCAGATATCGTAAACCTTTTTACGCCAATGGGTGTTTTGCCTTTAGGCGTAAGCATGGCGGTGCTTATCCAAACCGTTTTTTTGCTGCTATCGCGGGTATCGTAAACGGTGATTTCGCCGCCTGTCGTTTTATAATATTGATAGCCATCATTGGCCCAGTGTGTAGGTGTGCGTTGCGCTTTAGCCAGGTTATTGTTTAAAATAAACAGAACGATTAACAGGAACGACCAGCCTGAACGGTAAAATTTCATATAAAATGCTTTGAATAATGAATGCGGCATTATTTAAAAAATAAGTAATGCCGCCGTAAATTTTGCGTTAAATTAGCACATTCGCCAAGTATAAAACCAGTGTAATGAAAAAAATACTTCTGCTTATTACCTTTTCAATTTCATTTATCGCTGTTACCCGGGCCCAGCATGCCGACCGGGGCAAGTTTATAAGGGATAGCCTTGACCTGTATGTAAGCCGCGCCCTTACCAACTGGCGTATCCCGGGGGTGGCGGTATGTATTGTTAAAGACAATAAAATTGTGCTGATGAAGGGCTATGGCATTAAGGAACTTGGCCTGCCAAACCTTGTGGATGTAAACAGCTTGTTTATGATAGGCAGCAACACCAAGGCTTTCACGGCTACTGCCCTTGCCATGCTGCAAAGCAGCGGCAAACTTTCGTTAGATGATAAGGTAACCAAATACATCCCGGAATTTAAACTTGATAATAAACTTGCAGGCGAGCAAGCCATTGTGCGCGATTTATTGTGCCACCGCCTTGGGCTGCAAACCTTCCAGGGCGATTTTACATTTTACAACACCAACCTTAGCCGCGAAGAAATTATTCAAAAGCTGGGGCAAATTAAAGCGCCTTATCCTTTCCGCACCAAATGGGGTTACACCAATTCGGCATTTTTAACGGCGGGCCAAATTATTCCGAAGGTAACCGGCAGGTCATGGGAAGCTTACGTGAAAGAAAATATTTTTGCCCCGCTGGGCATGAGCAACACATTGGCCCTTACGGCCGAAATGCCCAAATCAATAAACCGTACCGTACCACATACTTTAAATGATGGCCGGCTAACAGCCATACCTTACTGCCAGATTGATGGGCTTGCGCCAGCCGGCGCTATCAGCTCATCGGTAAATGACATGAGCAAGTGGGTGATGGCGTTACTTAATGATGGCAAAGTGGGCAACAGGCAGGTAATTCCCGCGGCAGCCATCCAGGCTACCCGCCAGCCACAGGATATTGTTGGCAGCATCCACCACCTGAATGGCGAAGACAATTTTGAATTATACGGGCTGGGATGGTTTATACAGGACTACTCGGGCCACCGGCTTGTGATGCACGATGGTGGGGTAAACGGCTATTTATCTTCGGTAACATTATCTCCGCAAGACCACCTGGGTATTATCATCTTAACCAATACCGATCAGAACCTGTTTTTTGAAGCCCTGCGCTGGGAGATATTAGATGCCTATTTTGGCCAGGGATACCGCAATTATAGTGACGCTTACCTGGCTAATTACAAAGCCCGCGCCACCGCCGACCAGACCACCGATAAAAAACTGAGAGATTCTGTACTGTTAAATCTTCGCCCGGCCTTACCCGCCGGTAACTATACCGGCAAATACACCAATAGCCTTTATGGCAGTATGACTATAACCCAGGGCGAGAACAACGACCTGGAGATAAGATTTGAACACCACCCTAAAATGTTTGCCAAACTGCAACCCTTAGGCGGCAACCGTTACTACGTAACCTTTTCAGATCCTACTTTAGGCAAGGCGGTATTCCCCTTTACTGTACAAAACGGCAGGGTAATCGGTGTACGTGTTAAAGTAGCCGATTTTGTGGAGTATAATCCTTATGATTTTAAGAAGGAGTGATATGGAGAATAGTGAATAGAGAACGGTGAGTAGTTAAATGCGGCCTATTTTAAGATTAGGCCAACATAAACTGGTTATCAATCACAACCAACTCAATCACCCAATCAACTATTCACCAAAACACCAACCTTAAAACTTGATATAATTGCCAAAAATAGTTGGTAGAATCTTTGTAATCGACTGTAATAAAGGAATATACATCAAGCAAATTGAAATCGGTTTCAATTTGCTTTTTTTGTTATATGAAATCGTCAAAAAAAGGCGTGTTTGACCTGTAAGAGCACGGATGTAATAAAGTGGGGCAAGCAGAATAAAAAACAGCGATATAAGTGTAAATCATGTGGGCAATTGTTTATTCGGCAGCACGCTGGTGTAAGAGATAAGA